>NZ_JBFAYF010000022.1:0-112910 GCF_040681165.1 Actinoplanes sp. NPDC051851
GCTCAGGGGTGTCCGACGCGGAGCGAGACACCCCTGAGCACCAGCCAGGACCGGGGGGCGCGCAACGGCACGGAGTGGGCACGGCGGTCGCGAGCACGGCGGGCGGCCGCCTGTTGAGCGCGGCGGGGGAGGCGACGGCGTACGGGAAAAGACGCCCCTGCCGGAAGGTAGCCCGGCAGGGGCGGTGGGTGGTGACGTGCTGGGGTCAGACCCGGCGGCGGATCAGGAAGGCCATGCCGGCCAGCCCGGCCAGTATGACCACCAGGACCGCGCCGTTGAGCAGGAACAGCCGCCTGACCTCGGTGAAGACCTCGGTGGCGCTCTCCACCGGGTCGACCTCGCTCGCCGAGAGATCCTCACCGGAACCGCCGCCGATGCCGCCGTTGGCGATGTCCGCCTTGGCGACCAGCGGGGCACCGGCCATGCGCAGCGCCTCCGACATGGAGAGCCGGCCGTAGAACCAGCCCGCCGTCTTCTTGCCCGAGGGCTGCGAAGCCGGACGGTAGGCCCGCGGGCCGCCGCTGGCCGAGGGGTACAGATCGTAGACCTGGTTGGCGGCGTCCTTGACCAGCACCTTGACGGTGTACTTCGGGCCCAGCTTGGACTTGCTGGGAGCACTGGTCTGCGGCTTCGCCGAGGCCAGCCAGCTCACCTCGCTGAGCAGCATCCGGAAGAGCTTCGGATCCTCGGCCTGCTGGACGACTATGCCCTCGTCGGGCACGTCCTCCCCGCTGATCTGAAGCGCTGTCGGCTTGGACTTGGACGCCGGTGCGGCCTGAGCCGCCCCGGGCGCAGCCCCGAGTGTGAGTGCTGCCGCGACGACGAGCACGCCTGCCGCGGACACCACCCGTTTGATCGCCTGTCGAACCATCCGACCTCCCCCGCCCGTGGATGGACATGGCTTCGCCGATCCTCTGTCCGTGCCCGGCACAGGGCCGTACACGACCCAGGCCTCCAGCCTTCCCGGACACCGGCCCGGCCGCATCTCGAGGCAGGGATAATTGGAGCCATGTGGGGGACGGCCGCGGAGACGGGTCGGGACCGTTGATCAGCGGCCGAATACTACCGACATCGCGCAATCCGTGGGGGTGGTGGCCACCCATGTAGCGGACCGTCTCACCGCATTCGACTACCAGCTATGGTGGCCGGCGGTCGAATGCGGTAAAGCAGTTCGATTCGGTCTTAAAGGCGGCCGCGGGCCGTGGCGATGCGGGCCAGCGTCAGGTCCCGGCCCAGCGCCTCGATGGACTCGAAGAGCGGGAGGCCGACCGTCCGGCCGGTGACCGCGACCCGGACCGGTGCCTGGGTCTTGCCGAGCTTGAGCCCGCGCTCCTCGCCGACCGCCTCCAGGGCGGCCTTCAGCGCGTCGGCGGTCCACTCGGGCAGCGCGGTGAAGGCGGCGGCGGTGCCGTCCAGAATGTCCGCTGCACCCTCCTTCATGGCCTTCGCCCACGAAGCGTCGTCCTGGACCGGCTCGTCGAGGAAGAGGAAGTCGACGTTGTCGACGATCTCGGAGAGCACCGCGATCCGGGTCTGGGCGAGCGGGGCGATCGCGGCGAAGACCTCGGCGTCGAACTTCTCCGCGTCCCACCGCGGGGCCGGGATGGTCTCGGTGCCGGTCAGCCACGGGGCGCAGACCTGGGTGAACTCGGCGGGGGTGAGGGCCCGGATGTACTCCCCGTTGAACGCCCGCAGCTTCTTGACGTCGAAGAAGGCCGGCGCGTGGTTGACCTCGTCGATCCGGAACTCGTCCTCGACCACCGACCACGGGACGATCTCGCGGTCACCGGACGGGGCCCAGCCGAGCAGCATCAGGTAGTTGCGCATGGCGGCGGCGAGATAGCCCTCATCCCGGTACGACTCCAGGGCGACCTTGTCGCGGCGCTTCGACAGCTTCTGCCGCTTCTCGTTCACGATCACCGGGACGTGGCCCCAGACCGGCGGGGTGACGCCCAGCGCCTCCCAGAGCAGCTGCTGCTTCGGGGTGTTCGGCAGGTGCTCCTCGGCGCGGAAGACGTGGGTGATGCCCATGCTCATGTCGTCGACCACGTTGGCGAGCAGGAAGACCGCCGAGCCGTCGCTGCGCGCGATGACGAAGTCCTCGATCAGCCTGTTCTCGAAGGTGGGCTTGCCGCGGACCAGGTCGACCACCACGGTCTCGCCCTCGTCGGGGGTGCGGAACCGCAGCGCGCGGCCCTCGCCCGGGCCGAGCGCCCGCTCGCGGCAGAAGCCGTCGTAGCCGGTGTGCGTGTTCCCGCTGCGCGCGACCACGTCCTCGCGCTTGCAGTCGCAGTAGTACGCCTTGGCCTCGCCGTACAGCCGGGTGGCGGCGGCGGTGTGGTCGGCCGCGTAGGAGGACTGGTAGTAGGGGCCCTCGTACGTCCCGCGCTCGATCCCGATCCAGTCCAGCGCCGAGATGATGCCCTCGGTCCACTCGGGCTTGTTACGGGCCGCGTCGGTGTCCTCGATCCGGAGCACGAAGACGCCGCCGTGCTGCTGGGCGTAGATCCAGTTCTGCAGCGCGGAACGGGCGCCGCCGACGTGGAACATGCCGGTGGGAGAGGGGGCGAAGCGTACGCGAACAGTCACGTGTTCAGCGTACCGAGAACCGCCAGGGGTATTTGATATGCGGTAGGCAGTCGTTCCGACGAGGGGTGCGGTGACAGGTATGGGCAAGGTCGTGGCGGTGGAGTACGTGACCCTGGACGGGGTCTTCGAGGAGCCGTCCTGGAGTGGGCCGTACTTCAACGAGGAGCTGAGCGGCTGGCAGGCGGAGAACCTGCGTGAGGCGGACGCGCTGCTGCTGGGGCGGCGGACGTACGAGGGGTTCAAGGCGGCCTGGCCGCAGATGGAGGCGCAGACCGGCGACTTCGGCGTGAAGATGAACACGATGCCGAAGCACGTGGCGACCACCACGCTCACGGAGCCTTCGTGGAACGCCGTGTTCCTGGCGGGGGAGGTCGCGGACGCGGTGGCCAAGCTGAAGACCGAGCCGGGCAACCTGCTGATCAACGGGAGCGCGACCCTGGTGAACTACCTGACCCGGCACAACCTGATCGACGAGTACCGAATCATGATCTTCCCGGTGGTGCAGGGCGAGGGGCGGCGCCTCTGGGAACCGGGCACCAAGATCGCTCTGACCCTGACCGGGGCCTGGAAGACGACCACCGGCGTCGAGGTGGTCACCTACGTTCCCGCCTAGACCTAGACCGTGAAGCGGCTCACCAGTCCGGTCAGCCGCCGGGCGGTCGCGCTGAGCTCGTCGGCGGCGCGGTGCGAGGTGGTCACCGACTGGTGGGTGCTCTCCACCGCGCCGCTCACGTCGCCCACCCCGGCCGCGATCTGCCGGCTCCCGTCGGCCGCCTCGGCGATGTTCCGGGCCATCTCCGCGGTGGTCGCGGCCTGCTCCTCGACCGCCGCGGCGATCGCCGTCTGGTAGTCGTTGACCTGGGCGATCCGGGCCGAGATGGCGTCGATCGCGGTGACCGCGCGGGCGGTGTCGCCCTCGATCGCGGCGACCCGTGCGGTGACGTCCTCGGTGGCCCGGGCGGTCTCCTGGGCCAGGTCCTTCACCTCGCTGGCGACCACGGCGAAGCCCTTGCCGGTCTCGCCCGCGCGGGCCGCCTCGATGGTGGCGTTCAGCGCGAGCAG
This sequence comes from Actinoplanes sp. NPDC051851, assembly GCF_040681165.1. NCBI lineage: Bacteria > Bacillati > Actinomycetota > Actinomycetes > Micromonosporales > Micromonosporaceae > Actinoplanes > Actinoplanes sp. NPDC051851. The sequence continues at coordinate 3,652 of NZ_JBFAYF010000022.1, forward strand.
GTTGGTCTGCTCGGCGATGGTGGCGATCAGCCGGACCACGTCGGTGATCTTGCCGGTGGAGGTCCGCAACTCGTCGATCACCTCGGAGGCGGCCGCGGTCAGCCCGACACCGTCCCGGCCGGCCTGCGCCGCCTCCTGCGCGTTGTGCGAGATCTCGCTGATCGAGGAGCCCATCTGCTCGGCTCCCGCGGCCACCGTCTGCACCACGTGCGACACGGTCTCCGCCGATCCGCGGACGGTGCCGACCCGGTCGGTCGCCGTCGCCGCCGCGCCGGCCAGCTCGCCGCCGGTCTCGGCGACCCGGTGCGCGGTGCCGGCCACCTGTTCGGAGGCGCCGGTCACCTCGCGCATCACGGTGCGCAGTTCGGCGGCGGCGGTGTTCAGCGCGCCGGCCGCCTCGCCGATCTCGTCCCGCCCTCGGTCCTCGACGCTGACGGTCAGGTCCCGCCCGGCCAGCCGGGTCAGCGCGCCGGTGAGCCGGCCCAGCCGCCGGGAGATCCGGGACGCCTGCAGGAACGCCACCGCCGCGCCGATCAGGGCGAGCAGCAGCCCGGCCACCACGAACCAGGTGAGCATGGTGGTACGCCCGTTCCGGACCACGGTGACCGCGCCGGCCGCGTCGGCGTCGTACCCGCCGACCACGACGGCCCACTGGTACGGCTCGTAGTACGCCACGGTCGTGGTGGTGGCCCCGGCAGCCGCCCCGCTCGCCCCGGGCAGCCGGTAGGTGGTCTGCCAGGTCGACCCGTCGGTCAGCTCGGGCGCCTTGGCCACGATCTCCTGGACGTACGCCACCCCGTCCGCGTCGGTGGCGTCCAGATCGGTGGTGCCCGCCACCCCGTCCAGGCTGGAGGCGACGATCCGGCCCTGGTCCGAGGAGGCGGTGCTGTAGACGGTGACCCAGCCGTTCTCGCGGACCGTCTGCCCGCTGATCGCCTCGGTCAGGTTGGCCAGCGCGTCCTCCTGCGGCACCCCGACGAAGAGCGCGCCGATCACCGTGCCCGCGCTGTTCTTGATCGGGTCGTACGCGGTGATGTACGGCGTGCTCACCACCTGCGCCACGCCCCGGTACGACGTGCCCGCCTTGATCGCCGCCGCCACCGCGTTCGCCGTGCCGTCCGAGGTGGCCGGAATGTACGTGCCGATGGCCCGCGCCCCGGTCGACCCCTTCACGGTGGTCGCCACCCGCAGCAGGTCGCCGGCCGTGTCCATCCGCTGGAAGACCGTGACCGCGCCGCCGACCAGCGTCTTCGCGTCGTCCACGAACGCGGTGGCCCGCTTCGCGCTGGTGTTCTGCCCCAGCCACGTGCCGCCGACCGTCACCCGGGGCAGCCGGACGGTCTTCGTGGTCTGGCTCACCTGGTCGGTCGCGGTCCAGGCGACCGTACGCGAGCTCAGCGCCATGCCGCCGCGCTGCTCCAGGAACGCGTCGGCGCTCTCCATCCCCAGGTCCACCCGGCTCTGCACCTCGTCGCCGACCGTGCTCACCAGGGTGGTGACGTCGTTGGTGGTGCGATCGAGCTCGCTCTGGTTCTGCGCGACCACCTCGCTCTCGGTGTCGCCGGCGAACCGGCTGCTCTGCCAGGCGCCGACGGCCACCAGGACCAGCGCGGTGGCGAGCACGCTGCCGAGACCGAGGATCAGCAGCTTGTGGCTGATGCGGAGGCCCATCCCGCCAGTCTGCGGGCAAAGGGGAGGGCCCGCCGCGAAAACGCGACGGGCCCCGAAAGGTCAGACGATCAGCTGTCGCCGCCGGTCTCGCCGACCGGTGCCGCGTTCACGTCGTCGATCGCGTACTTCTTGGCCGCCTCGGCCGGCACGTGCGCCGGGATCTTGCCGCGCAGCGCGAGCTCGCGCAGCGCCGCGACGGTGACCGACTCGCCGTCCACGTGGAAGTGGCGGCGCAGCGCGTGCCGGGTGTCGCTCATGCCGAAGCCGTCGGTGCCGAGCGAGGTGTACCCGTTCGGTACCCAGCGGGCGATCAGGTCGGGGACGGCCCGCATCCAGTCGCTGACCGCGACCGACGGGCCCTCCGAGGCCTCCAGCTTCTGCTGGATGTACGGCTTGCGCGGGGTGTCGCTCGGGTGGAGCAGGTTGTGCTCCTCCGCCTCGATGGCGTCCCGGCGCAGCTCGGTCCAGGAGGTGACCGACCAGACGTCGGCGCTCACGCCCCAGTCCTGGGCGAGCAGCTCCTGGGCCTTGAGCGCCCAGCGCATGCCGGTGCCGGAGGCGAGCAGCTGCGCCTTCGGCCCGGAGGTCGCGGGGCCCTCGCTGAACCGGTAGATGCCCTTGAGCAGGCCCTCCACGTCGACGCCTTCGGGCTCGGCGGGCTGGATCGCCGGCTCGTTGTAGATCGTCAGGTAGTAGAAGACGTTCTCCTGCTTCTCGCCGTACATGCGGTGCAGGCCGTGCTCCATGATGTGCGCGATCTCGAACGCGAACGCCGGATCGTACGCCACCACGGCAGGGTTGGTCGCCGCGATGAGCAGCGAGTGCCCGTCCTCGTGCTGCAGACCCTCGCCGTTCAGCGTGGTCCGGCCCGCCGTGGCGCCGAGCAGGAAGCCGCGGGTCATCTGGTCGGCGGCCGCCCAGAGCTCGTCCGCGGTCCGCTGGAAGCCGAACATCGAGTAGAAGATGTACAGCGGGATCATCGGCTCGTCGTGCGTCGCGTACGACGTGCCCGCGGCGATGAAGCTCGCGGTCGACCCGGCCTCGTTGATGCCCTCGTGCAGGATCTGGCCGTTGGTCGCCTCCTTGTAGGACAGGAAGAGCTCCCGGTCCACCGAGGTGTACGTCTGGCCGTGCGGCGAGTAGATCTTCTTGGTCGGGAAGAGCGAGTCCATCCCGAAGGTCCGGGCCTCGTCCGGGATGATCGGCACCCAGCGCGCGCCGAACTCCTTGTCCTTCATCAGGTCCTTGAGCAGGCGAACGAAGGCCATCGTGGTGGCGACCTTCTGCTTGCCGCTGCCCCGCTTGATGTCGCCGAACGCCTTCGACTCGGGGATCGCCAGCGACTTCGCCTTCGTCCGCCGGGACGGGATCGACCCGCCCAGCTCACGCCGGCGCTGCATCATGTACTGGTACTCGTCGGACTTCTCGCCGGGGTGGTAGTACGGCGGGAGGTACGGGTTGTCCTCGAGCTGCTTGTCGCTGATGTCCAGGTAGAGCCGGTCCCGGAAGCCCTTGAGGTCGGGCAGGGTCAGCTTCTTCATCTGGTGCGTGGCGTTGCGGGCCTCGAAGTGCGACCCGAGCGTCCAGCCCTTGATCGTCTTGGCGAGGATCACGGTCGGCTGGCCGGTGTGCTCGGTGGCCGCCTTGTACGCCGCGTAGAGCTTGCGGTAGTCGTGACCGCCGCGCTTGAGGTTCCACACCTCGTCGTCGGTCATGCCCTCGACGAGCTTGCGGGTCCGCGGGTCCCGGCCGAAGAAGTGCTCGCGCACGTACGCCCCGGACTCGCCCTTGTAGGTCTGGTAGTCGCCGTCCGGCGTCGCGTTCATCAGGTTGACCAGCGCGCCGTCGGTGTCCGCGGCGAGCAGCGAGTCCCACTCGCGGCCCCAGACGACCTTGATGACGTTCCAGCCGGCACCGCGGAAGAAGGACTCCAGTTCCTGGATGACCTTGCCGTTGCCGCGGACCGGGCCGTCCAGGCGCTGCAGGTTGCAGTTGACCACGAAGGTGAGGTTGTCCAGCTCCTCGCGGGCGGCCACGCCGATCGCGCCGAGCGACTCGACCTCGTCCATCTCGCCGTCGCCGAGGAACGCCCAGACGTGCTGCTGGCTGGTGTCCTTGATGCCGCGGTTCTGCAGGTAGCGGTTGTACCGCGCCTGGTAGATCGCGTTCATCGGGCCGAGGCCCATGCTGACGGTCGGGAACTCCCAGAAGTTCGGCAGCAGGCGCGGGTGCGGGTAGGACGGCAGGCCGCCACCCGGGTGCGACAGCTCCTGCCGGAAGCCGTCCAGCTGGTCGGTGCTCAGACGACCTTCCAGGTACGCCCGTGCGTACATGCCGGGGGACGCGTGACCCTGGAAGAAGATCTGGTCGCCGCCGCCGGGGTGGTCCTTGCCCCGGAAGAAGTGGTTCATGCCGACCTCGTAGAGGCTGGCGCTGGACGCGTACGACGAGATGTGGCCTCCGACGCCGATCTCGGGTCGCTGCGCGCGGTGCACCAGCATGGCGGCGTTCCACCGGATGTACGCCCGGATCCGCCGTTCCACGAACTCGTCACCGGGGAACCAGGGCTCCTGCTCCGGCGGGATGGTGTTGATGTAGTCGGTGGACGTCAGTGGCGGGACGCCGACCTGCCGCTCCCGGGCCCGCTCCAGCAGGCGCAACATAACGTAACGGGCTCTCTTGGCGCCGCGTTCGTCGATGACTCCGTCGAGCGACTCGACCCACTCGTTGGTCTCTTGCGGGTCGATGTCCGGAAGCTGGCTCGGCAGGCCGTCGCTGATCACCGGGCGCTTGCGCTCCGTGGCCACAGGCAAACCTCTTGGTTGAGAGTCGGGACCGGGCGATTCAGGTGGCGAACCGCACGGTTAAGACCCCCATCCTCCCCCCTTACGGTGTGCCTCGTCACGCCTACCCGGCGTCTCAGCGACGCGCGACACATGTACTGAGCAGTAACTTTGTGTCCGAGCTGGGAATCATCCGGCCAGGAAGGAGAAACGCACCTGCCGCGTCGGGTTGTCGCCGTTCGGGTCCACAAGGCAGATCGACTGCCAGGTGCCGAGCGCGATCCGGCCGCCGATCACCGGCAGCGAGGCGTACGGCGGGATCCAGGCGGGCAGCACGTGATCGCGTCCGTGGCCCGGGGAACCGTGCCGGTGCCGCCACCTGTCCTCGGCCGGGAGCAGGTCGTCGATCGCGGCCAGCAGGTCGTCGTCGGACCCCGCTCCGGTCTCGATGATCGCCAGCCCGGCTGTCGCGTGCGGGACGAAGACGTGCAGCAGCCCGTCCTTTTCGGACTGCACGAATCGCTCGGCTTCACGGGTGATGTCCCTGATGACGGGCGTATCACCAGTTCGGACAGTGATCAACTCGGTGCGCATCCGTCGAGAGTAAGTGAGATCCGACGGTGGCACGGCTCGCATCGGTCCGTAATGCTGATGGGCGTGACCACCCCGCAAAACCTCGACGAGCGGTTCCGCGATGCGGTCTCGGCCCTGCGCCCGCCGGACCGGCGCCGCGCCCCGGGCGATCCGATCCGCGACGGCAGCACCCTGACCGGGACCCGCGCACTCGAGCTCTTCGACGCCCAGTTGACCAGCCGCCACCTCGATCTCGCCGCCCGCTGGCTGCGCAGTTTCAACGAAGGCTTCCACACGGTCGGCTCGGCCGGGCACGAGGGCGACGCGGCGGTGGCCGCGGCGATCCGCCCCGACGACCCGGCCCTGCCGCACGATCGAGCGGGGGCGTTCTATTGCGTACGCGCGGCGTACCGGCCCGATCCCGCGGGCGCGGATCCGGCCAAGCGGCTCGAGGAGGCGGCCCGGGACGTGCTCCGCGGCGTCGTGGCGTCGGTCCGCGACCCGATCACCGGCGGCCGGGACAAGGTCTTCGGCAACGCCGAGCTGCACCTGGTCCCGGTCCTGTCGCCGCCGGCCGGGCACCTGCCGCGGGCGGTGGGACTGGCGTACGCGCTGTCCCGCTCGCCGGACCCGCGCTGGCCGGAGGACGCGATCGTGGTGGCCGCGTTCGGCGGTGAGGGCGTGGACCAGGCCGGTGCGGCCGCCGCGCTGCACACCGCCGGCTGGCACGACCGGGCCGACGACCGGATCCCACTGCTGCTGGTCTGCGAGGACGACACCCCCGGCGGCCCCGACCCGGACGGCTGGGTGGCCTCGGTGCTGCGGGCCCGCCCCGGCGTCCGGTACTCCTTCGCCGACGCGTGCGACCTGGCGGCGGCGTACGACGCGGCGGCCGAGGCGGCGGCGTACGTCCGGCACGAGCGCCGCCCGGCGGTGCTGCACCTGGCCGCGGTGCACCTGCTCGGCCGCCCCGGCGACCCGGAGCCCGGCGCCGACCTGGACCGTGACCCGCTCGTCGGCACCGCGCGGCTGCTGGTCGAGGCGGGCCTGCTCGGGCCGGACGGCGTGATCAACCGGTACGACGAGGTCGGCTGGCAGGTCCGCAAGGCCGCCGAGGAGGTGCTCGGCGAGCCCAAGCTGGCCACCGTCGGCGAGATCGTGGCCTCCCTGGCCCCGCGCCGCCCGATGCGGGTCGCGCACGCCATCGCCGACGCCGCCACGCTGGCCGCCGGGCCGGACGCCCCGGCCCGGGCCCTGGCCTTCGGCGGGCGGCTGCCCGAGCAGGCCGGCCCGATGACGCTGGCCCAGATCATCAACGCCACCCTGACCGACGCCCTGGCGGCCCGGTCCGGCCTGCTGGTCTTCGGGGAGGGCGCCACCCGGGGCGGGCGGCACGGCGTCACCGCCGGGCTGCGCGAGTACGGCGGCGAGCGGGTCTTCGACACCCTGGCCGACCCCACCGGGATCGTCGGGCTGGCCCTCGGTGCCGGGCTGGCCGGCCTGATCCCGGTCCCCGAGGTGCCCGGCCTGGCCGACCTGTACGCCGCGGTCGGCCAGGTGCGCTCCGAGGCGGCGGCGCTCTCGTTCTTCTCCGCGGGGGCGTACCGGAACCCCCTGGTGCTGCGGGTGCCGGCGCTGGCCGACCCGTACGGGCTGGGCGGGCGCCAGGCCGGCGACAACTCGGTGGCGGCGCTGCGGGACGTGCCCGGGCTCGTGGTGGCGGTGCCGGCCCGGGCCGAGGACGCCGCCCCGATGCTGCGCACCTGTCTGGCCGCCGCGGAGGTCGACGGGAGCGTCTGTGTCTTCCTCGAACCGGCGGCGCTGTATCAAACGAGGGACCTGTATCAACAAGGCGACAGCGAGTGGCTGGCCGCCTATTCGTCCCCCGACCGGTGGGCCGGCGAGCACGCTCCGATCGGCCGGGCGCGGGTCTACGCCCTGGGGACCGCGCGCGACCTGACCATCGTCACGTACGGTGGCGGTGTGCGGATGTCACTGCGCGTGGCGGCCCGTTTGGCCGCCGACGGGTACGGTACCCGGGTGGTAGATCTGCGATGGCTCAACCCGTTGCCCGCCGCCGACCTGGTCAGAGAGGCCGCGGCGACGGGCCGTGTGCTGATCGTGGACGAGACCCGGCGCTCCGGCGGGGTCGGCGAGGGAGTGTTGGCGGCATTGGTGGATGGGGCATTTGTCGGATCCGCGCGCCGGGTGGCCGCGGCCGACTCACCCGTTCCCCCGGGTCCGGCCGCTCAGCACGTGCTGGTGGGAGAGGATGCCATCACACAGGGTGCCCAAGCCCTGCTGGCGCGGTAAATTGCCACACACTCGGTGTGCCACTTGCGCACGGGCCCGGGAGTGTGTGGACTACCCCCAGGTTTCCGGAGCAATTCACGGATTATGGCTAGGAGGATTTGGACAGTGAGCGCGACCGCGGGTCAGGCCGACGGCGTACGCAGCCTGGCGGACCGGTTCGGCTTCGAGCCGAACATGGTGGTCATGGAGATGGGTTACGACGATGACGTCGACGAGGATCTCCGTGACGCCCTGACCGAACGCGTCGGAGAGCTGGTCGACGAGGACACCGACGAGGTCGTCGACGCGGTGCTGTTGTGGTACCGCGACGGTGACGGTGATCTGTTCGAGCTGCTCACCGACGCACTTGGCCCCCTCGCCGGCAACGGTGTGGTGTGGTTGTTGACCCCGAAGGCGGGCCGGGACGGCCACGTCGAGCCCAGCGAGATCAGCGAGTCGGCTCCGACCGCCGGTCTGCAGCAGACCTCGACGCTGAACGCAGGCAAGGACTGGACCGGGGCTCGCCTGGTCTCACCGCGGGGCGCCAAGAAGAAGTAGCGCACGCCCCTCTCCCTTCACGAGGTCGGCGTCGGTGGACGCCGGCCCAGCGGCACGGCCAGGTTCGGGCAGCGCCTGGCTGGTGCTCCGCTGGCGCCTGCCCGGCTTCGGTAGCCGGGGCTTCGGTGGGCCGGGCTTCGATAGCCGGGGCTTCGGTAGTCTGGGCGCGTGCTGATCGACTCGGGTGTGCCGGCGCCGGACTTCGTCCTCAAGGACCAGAACAACCAAGAGGTGCGCCTCGCCGACTTCCGCGATCGCAAGGCGGTGCTCCTGGTCTTCTACCCGCTGGCGTTCAGCCGGCGCTGCCACGGCGAGCTCACCGGGATCCAGGCGGACCTCGCCGCCTTCCAGAACGATCGGGTCCAGGTCCTCACGGTCAGCGTGGACTCGGCGTACGCCCACAAGGTCTGGGCCGGGCAGGAGGGCTTCGACTTCCCGCTGCTGGCCGACTTCTGGCCGCACGGCGGGCTGGCCCGGGCGTACGGGGTGTTCGACGAGGCGGCGGGCATCGCGGTGCGCGGCACCTTCCTGATCGACGCCGGGGGTGTGGTCCGTTTCGCCGAGCGGCTCTCCCCGGGCGAGACCCGTGACCTGGACACCTGGCGGGCCGCGCTCGCCGCCCTCGGCGACAGGGTAGGATGACCACTCCGGTTCACTGCGAACTGCTCCGGGGCGCGTAGCTCAGTGGGAGAGCACCCGCCTTACAAGCGGGGGGTCGTAGGTTCGAAACCTACCGCGCCCACCCGGTGAAAAGGCCCCGATCTCGATCGGGGCCTTTTTCGTGCCCGCCACCGGAAAATGGACAGCGGGGACGGCGGGGGCGGAAAAACATTCGCGTATTTGCCTTTTTGTCGAATAGTTGTTCTTTGCGGTTTCTTTCAGGGTCCGCACATTGGTCGGACAATTTCGCGGAATAGCTTTCTCTCTGCAAGCGCCGCACGGCGATGTAACGAGAGAAAGGGCATCGAGATGCCGTTCAACAACATCCTTCCGATCAAGCAGGCCGACCGGAACCAGGACCCGGCCCCGAAGCAGCGTCAGCGGAAGAACACCAAGAAGAAGGCCCTGCAGACCCCCGACCAGCAGTGGCGCTGATCATAGCCACGCTGCCGTAGCGGAGTAGGGGCCGGCCTCACCGGGCCGGCCCCACTCCGGGGGAATCGACCGGGAGAATACCGACGATGGCGGTGATGTTGGCGGGCGCGGAGAATGCGTGGCCGACGATAAAGCGATTCTGGCCACTGGCCGAGCCGGACCGGAGTCTGATATTCGCGGGTGGGGCGCTCGCCGTTCTGGCCGCCGCGGCCGAGGTGGTCGCGGTATATCTTTTCGGGGTCATCACCGACGATGTGCTGACCTCCGGTGACGTATCCGCATTCTGGGCGCCGGCGGCGACCTGGCTGGTCGTGGCGATCGTGGGCGCGGTGGCGACGTTCGTGGGCGGGTGCCTGGTGGCGCTGGCCGGCGAGCGGTTCCTGCTGCGGCTGCGGGACCGCACGTTCGCGCACGTGCAGCGGGTGCCACTGGACTTCCTCGACCAGAGCCGCCTCGGTGACCTGATGACCCGGCTCACCGACGACATCGAGTCGGTCGAGGGCTTCGTGGTGTCCGGGATGATCCGGACGGGTACCGCCCTGGTCAGCGTGGTGGCGTTCGCGACCTGCGCGTTCCTGATCCGGTGGGAGCTGGCCCTGGCGGCGTGTGCCCTGATCCCGCTCTTCTGGCTGGTCTCCACCGTGATCGGCGGCCGTTTCCAGGCCGCGGCGGCGGAGGAACGGGCCGGCAACGGCGGCATCGCCACGGTGGTCGAGGAGAGTCTCTCCAACCAGGCGGTGATCCGGGCGTACAACCGGCAGGCGGACGAGCAGGAACGGCTGCACCGCCAGGGGACGGCCTTCCTGCGGGCCCGGATGGCCGAGACCCGCCTCGGATCGATGTACGGCCCCCTGGTCGGCGTGGTCGAGACGGTCTGCGTGCTGGCCGTGCTCGGGATGGGCGCCTGGGAGCTCTCGGCCGGCCGGATCAGCCTCGGTGGCCTGCTCTCCTTCGCGGCGTACCTGGGCTACCTCTACCCGCCGATCCAGTCGCTCGGACAGTTCTCGCTGAGCGCCGCCGAGGCCGCGGCCGCGGTGGAGCGCCTGGACGACGTGCTGACCGTGCCGCCGTCGGTCGACGACCGGGACGCGCCGGACAACGGCTGGCGGGCCCGTGGCCGGGTGGACGTGGTCGACGTCGGCTTCCGGTACACCCCCACCGCCCGCCCCACCCTGGAGCGGCTCACCTTCGGCGCCGACCCGGGCGAGCTGGTACTGCTCGCCGGTCCGAGCGGGGCCGGCAAGTCGACGGTGACCAAGCTGCTGCTCCGCTTCTACGACCCGGGCGCCGGGCGCATCATGATCGACGGCGTGGACATCCGGCTGATGCCGCTGCGCACGCTCCGCTCCAACGTCACCCTGCTGCACCAGGAGAGCCAGCTCTTCTCCGGCAGCGTCTACGACAACATCGCGTACGGCCGTCCCTCCGCGAGCTCGGCGGAGGTCCTCGCCGCCGCCCGGGCCGCCGACGCGCACGACTTCGTCAGCGGGCTGCCCGAGGGGTACCGGACCGACGTGGGTCACCGCGGCCGGCTGCTCTCCGGCGGTCAGCGGCAGCGGGTGGCGATCGCCCGCGCGCTGCTCCGGGACACCCCGATCCTGGTCCTGGACGAGCCGACCACCGGCCTGGACCGGGAGTCCGCCGCCCGGATCATGGGTCCGCTGCGCCGCCTGATGTCCGGCCGTACCACCATTCTGATCACCCACGACACCCATCTGGACGTCAGCCCGACCCGTGTCGTCCACCTCCCCGCCACCCCGGCCGCCCGGCCCCCGATCGCTCCGGCCACCCGGCCACCGGCCGTCCAGAACCCGGCCGCACCGACCGGTGCGGACCCGGCCGTCGCGATCAGTCAGAAACCGGCGTCGCGGATGGGGCGGCATCCGGCCGCCGGAGCGATCCCGGCTGAGGTCTCGCGCTTCATCGGCCGCGCCGAGACGCCCGGCATCGTCCGCCCGTCCCCGGCCGCCGCGACCCCGTCCCCACCCCAACGCTGAGCGTCTCGCCCCCGCGTCCGTCCGGCCGGGGTGTGTGGGAGTTCGGTCCCGCTCCGCGCGTCTCATCCCCACGCCGGGGTCGCCGGGGAACTCGACCAGCGATGGTGAACTCCCGCCGCCCCGGCAGGCCGTGATGGTCAGTAGCGGAAGGTGCCGACGGTCACCCGGAGGTCGTCGACGACCGTCGAGATGGTGGCGGTGTTCCGGGCCGCCTCGGAGGCCGCCTCGGACGTGCTGGAGGCGCCGCCGGCGACCTGGGTGATGTTGCCGGCGATCAGGGTGGCCCCGTCGGCGGCCTCGCTGACGCTGCGGGCCATCTCGGTGGTGGTGGCGGTCTGCTCCTCGACCGCCGAGGCGATCGTGGTGGAGAAGTCGCTGATCTTGGTGACGATCTCGCCGATGGTGCTGATCGCCTCGACCGCGGCGGTGGTGCCGGTCTGGATCGAGGCGACCCGCTGGGTGATGTCCTCGGTCGCCTTCGCGGTCTCCTGGGCCAGCTCCTTGACCTCGCCGGCCACCACCGCGAAGCCCTTGCCGGACTCGCCCGCGCGGGCCGCCTCGATGGTGGCGTTCAGCGCGAGCAGGTTGGTCTGCTCGGCGATGCTGGTGATCAGGCCGACCACGTTCTCGATCTCGGTGCTCGCGGTGGCCAGCGCGGAGACCGTCTCGCGGGCCGAGGCGGCGATGCCGACCGCGGTGTTCGCCACCTGGGCGGCCTCGGCGGCGCTGACCGCGATCTCCCGGATCGAGGCGTTCATCTCCTCGCTGCCGGCCGAGAGCGTGGAGATGTTCCGGGAGACGTCCTCGGCGGCGTTGGTGGCGGCCGCGGCCTGCCCGTTCGTCTCGCCCGCGTTCGCCGACATCTGGGTGGTCATCGCGCTCAGCGTGTGCACCGAGTCGCCCAGCGTCTCGGCGGCGCCGGCCATCTGCTGGACCAGTCGCTGCACCCGCTCGATGAACCGGTTGACCGCCTGGGCCACCTCGCCGGTCTCGTCGCGCGCGGTCTCCGGCAGCCGGGCGGTCAGGTCGCCGTCGCCCTCGGCGATGTCCTGCATGCGCTGCCGCAGCCCGCCCAGCGCCCGGCGGATGCTCTGTACCAGGTAGTACCCCAGGGCGCCGAGCAGCACCACCGCGATCACCAGCATCACGATGACCACGATCCGGGTCTGGGTGGCGTTGTCGGCCGCGTTCGTATCGCCCTCGGTCACCGCGGTGGCCAGGTCGGCCCGCATCGTGGTGATCTCCTCGCTGAGCGCGGACGACTTGGTCTTGTCGTCGTTGATCAGGCTCTTCGCCGTGCTGCTCTGCGGGCTGACGCTCTTCGCCGAGGTCATCTTCGTCTCCACCGAGTCCAGGTACGTCTGGTAGTCGGTGGAGAGCTGATTGAGCGCCGAGGTGACCGCGGACGGCAGGCTCAGCTCGCCGATCGCGGTGAAGTCGGCGGCCGAGGTCTCCTTGACGCTGGTCAGCTGGGTGTCGGCCGCGGTGCGCTCGGTCTCCGTGGTGGCCAGCACCGCCCAGGAGAGCGCGAGGCTGGCCAGGTTCTGCTGCATGTCCAGGTCGATCAGCTTGGCGTTCGCGCCGTTCAGGTCGGACTGATCGCCGGCGAGCGAGCGCAGGGTGGCGACCGAGCGGACCGCGACGATCCCGAGCACCGCCAGCATCGCCACGGCCAGGGTCACCAGCACGGTGATCTTGAGGGCGATGGTGGGCCGGAGACGGCCGGAGAGTGGAACCGAGGCTGCGGACATCGCGGCTCCCCGCGTTCGTGACGATGGTGTCGAAGCAACAGCACAACACGAGCCGGTCGCACCCTGCGGCGGAAACCGGAAAGCGGCGGCGGCCGGGAACCGGATGGCAACGCAGCGGAACCGGACCGCAACCGGACCCGCCTCAACCCGCCCGGCGCGCCACCGATTCATAGCGGTACCTGCGGGGTCACCCGCGGTGGGCGGGTCCGGCCGGTGTCCCCTCGGCGGTTCGGGCCCGCCCGGCGGACACGGGCGACGGGAGGGCCAGCCGTGACCCAGGGACTGCGGATCGGCGCGGACGCCGAGAAGATGATCGTCGCGGTGTGCCCCGTGAAGACCTATCCGTTGCGGTCGTACCCGGTGAAGGCGCGAACCGGACGGCTGCGCCGGCAGCGGACCGGGACGGTGACCGAGCTCCTGCCCGTGCCGCCGACCGGGCGGGGCCGGGACGCCCGGGTGACCACCGCCGCCCGCCTCGCGCTGCCGCTGCTCTTCCTCTGTGCCTTCCTCGGCGCCGCCGGCCTCAGCTGGTGGCTGCCCGCCTCGCTGAGCGTCCTGCTGATCGTGGCGGTCTGGCGGCGCCAGGCCCGTGCGGCCGCGCCGGCGGTGCTGGCCGTGCCGCGCGACACCGCGTCCCGGGTGCTCTGGACCGAGCCGGAGCGCGCCGCGTTCGGGCGGGCGCTGGCCGCCTCGCACCGGGTACGCCGTACCTGGCCCGCCCTGGCCGGCATGATCGACCCGGTGGAGGCGGATCGCTCGCTGACCCGCTCCCTCGACGAACTGGCCACCGTGCTCGCCCGCCGTCAGGAGCTGCGCCGGCTGCGCGGGAGCCTGGACGCCGTCCGGGGCGCGGACATCCCCGCCGACAGCCCGGCCCGGATCGCCGCGGACCTGCAGCGGGAGCGCGCCGACGAGCTCTGGCACGAGACCGGCGCGGCCGCGAACCGGATCATCGCGGCGATCGACGCGGCGGCCCGGGCCGGCGAGGGCTTCGCCCGGGAACTGCGGGTGGCCGCCACCGCCCGGCACGCCGAGCGCACCCTGGCCCGGGTGGCGGGCGTGCCGGCCGTGGAGAGCGGACCGGAACTGGCGGACCGTACCGCGATCGTGATCAGCGCCTATCGCGATCTAGCGGCCTGAGGAAGAGCGTTCGGGAGACGTCACTCCGGCGGGTGACTTCTGTACGGTCGTCGATGCCACTAGACTTGTCATCCGACATGTGTTCCCACGCACAGTCCCCGTGGCCGTCCCTCTCACGCAGCCCGGCGCGAGGTGGAGACCTGACGGGGCACGACGAGGTGCCGGCGCTCCCGTGGGGCGCAGCCGGCGAGCACCTCCTGCACGGATTCGGCGGCGGGCAGCCGCCAGTCCACCGACGTCGGCGGCACCACCCAGCGGACCGGTCCCTCGACCAGGCGGCTCGGCGGTGCCGGCACCCACGATCCGGCGCCGTGCCGGACGACGTCGAGGCGCAGCTCCAGTTCGGGCCGGAGCGGGGTCCCGGGGCGTACCCAGAACATCCAGCGGCCGGCCGCGGTCACCGCGACCGGTCCGGCGGCCCCGGCATGCCGGGCCGCGGCGGCGCTGCCCATCGCCGCCGGCACCTCCAGCACGTCGAACGCGCCCCCGGTGGGGAGCAGGAGGTTGTGCGGTCTGCGCCGCCACCACGCCGCCACCGTGGCGGGATCGGTGGCGGGTGGCTCGGTGATCGGATCGACGGCCGGGTGGCACCCGGTGATCCGGCAGCCGGCCCGCCCGCAGTCGAAGCGGTGACCGGACAGATAGGCGCCGGGCGTCACGGCCCAGCCGTGCGCGGCGTAGGCGAGGGCCGCCCGGCGCAGGCGGCTCCGATCGAAACGGTCGAGAATCGACGGTGGGACGAACGGCTGACGGTTGCTCCACTGCATGGCCCGACTCCCCCGGATTCGAGTGGCGGGGCCGTATCCCATCGAGACGAGTCTCGTTGGGCCCGGCAGATCCACCCTTTGCAACTTGCAAGGAAAACTACGAGCATCGGTGAGCAGGCGATCACACACGCTGTGCGATCTGGGCACACGTGAGCGGTTCACACTGCAGGTCACCGGATGGCTCACCGGCGGAGATGCCGCCGGTTGAGTGGGGGAGGCACCGTGGACGAGCTGCCGATCGGCCGCCGCGTCGCCTACTGGCGGGGCAGGCGGAAGATGTCCCAGCAGGTGTTCGCTGACCGGCTGGGCAAGAGTAAGAGCTGGGTCGACAAGGTGGAGCGCGGGGTCCGCCGACTCGACAAGTTCTCAGTGGTGTACGAGATCGCGGACGTGCTTCAGGTCGATGTCCAGCTGCTGCTGGGCAAGGAGGTGGAGCGCAAGCCGGAGGCGCAGAACTGCATCGACCAGGTTGAGGTCGAGGAGATTCGTGCCGCTTTGGAGCGGTACGACCAGATGAATGCGTTCTTCCAGGCTGTGCCGCATTCCCCACCACTGCCGGAGATGCGCAAAGCGGTCAGCCACGCCTGGCTGACCTACCAGCACGCGAAGTACGGGGTGCTGGCCCGGATGCTGCCGAAGCTGTTGCGGGACGCGCAGGCGGCGGACAGCGTCCACTCGAGCAGCGACGAGGCCTCGGACGCCGCGCACCTGCTCGGGCAGGTCTACCAGATCGCGTCCTCGGCGCTGCGGAAGGTGGGCGAGCACGAGCTCTCCTGGCTGGCGGCCGACCGATCGATCGCGGTCTCCCAGCGGGCCGGCGACCAGTTACTCGCGGGGCTGGCGAGTTACCGGGTGGGCAGCGCGCTGCTCGCGCTCGGCCGGGTCCGCCCGTCGCTCGAGGTCAACGTCAACATAGCGAACCGGCTCGGCACCGGCCTGGACCGCGCGGACGGCAAGCGCCTCTCCGTCTACGGCATGCTGCTGCTCAACGGCGCCATGTCGGCCGCCCGGATCGGCGACAGCGCCACCGTGCGCGACCTGCTGAAGGGCGCCACAGAGGCGTCACAGCAACTGGGTGGAGACTTCAACTACTACTGGACCAGCTTCGGCCCCACCAACGTCGAACTGCACCGCTGCGCCACCGCGGTCGAGCTCGGCGACGGACGGACCGCGGTGGATACGCACGAGAACATGGACAGGGTCGGTTTCCAGGCGCTTCTCCCGGAGCGGCGCGCGCACCACTACCTGGACATCGCCCGCGGCTACACGCAGATCGGCAACGTGGAGAAGGCCGGCGAGATGCTGCTGGAGGGCGACCGGCTCGCCCCCTCGGAGATCCGCTGCCGCCCGCTCGCCCACGAAGTGCTTTCCGACGTGCTCCGCCGGATGCGGGGCGCGCCGCCGGCTCCGATCGCGGAGCTGGCCGAACAGATGGGAGTCGGCGTATGAGAGGAGCCTCAAGTCCTTTTTTGGGCGGCGGGCGGGGGGTTCACGCGCGATGACGGGTAACCCCTCACCCGGTGTGCTGTACGTGCTCGTGTGCGGCTCACCGATGGCCCGGGACGTCGGGATCCTCGTCAGCCTGGCCCAGCGGGACGGCTGGGACGTCTGCGTGATCACGACTCCGGACGGCCGCAAGTTCGTCGACGTGGCGGCGTTGCAGACCCAGACCGGACATCCGGTACGCACCCACTACAAGAGCCCCGGCGACCCGGACGTACTGCCGCAGGCGGACGCGATGATCGTCGCGCCCGCCACGGTCAACACCGTCAACAAGTGGGCCGCCGGCATCACCGACACGCTCGTCCTCGGTCTGCTGGTCGAGGGGTACGGCTACGGCGTGCCGACCGCCGTGGTGCCGTACACCAACAAGATCATGGCTTTGCACCCCTCACTGCACGAGAGCCTCGCCAAGCTGCGGGACTGGGGCGTGCACGTGCTCTATGGCGAGGACGTGTGCCGTCTCGGCGGCCCCGGGCAGACCGATCGCTTCCGCGGGCAGTTCCCGTGGCGCCGTGCACTCCAGGCGGTCAGCAACCCGATCACGGCGGCGAGCCGAGTCGAGCCGGGGGCGGTTTCCTAGGGATATAGAGTTGGCGGTCGTGGCCGACCTTGACTCGATACCGACCGTTCGCCAGGTGGTCGGCGCGCTCGATGCGCGATACCCCCGGGCCTGGGCGGAGTCCTGGGACCGGGTCGGTTTGGTGCTCGGCGAGTTCGATCACCCGGTGGCCCGTGTCCTTTGCGTGGTGGACTGTGTGCCGGAGACCGTCGACGAGGCGCTCGGCGCCGGCGCCGACCTGATCATCGCCCATCACCCGCTGCTGCTGAAGCCGGTGTCGTCGATCGCCCCGGACACCTTCAAGGGGCGGATCGTGCACCGGCTGATCCGTGCCGGGGTGGCGCTCTACACCGCGCACACCAACGCCGACACCGCGAACCCGGGTGTCTCCGACGCGCTCGCCGCCCGCCTCGACCTGACCGACCTGCGCCCGCTGGTGCCCGCCGAGGGTGCGGCCGCCGGCGAGGGCCGTGGTCTGGGCCGGATCGGCGAGCTGCGCGAGGCGCTCCCGCTGGGTGAACTGGCCGCTTTCGCGGCCGCCCGGCTGCCTGCCACCCGAGGTGGGGTGCGTGCCGCCGGCGATCCTTCACTTCTGGTACGCACGCTCGCCGTCTGCGGAGGCGCGGGTGACTCGTTCCTGTCGGCCGCAGCCCGCGCGGGCGCCGACGCGTACCTCTGTGCCGATCTGCGGCATCACCCGGTGAGCGAACACCTGGCCGATGACGGCCCCGCGCTGCTCGACGTCGCACACTGGGCGAGTGAGCGCCCGTGGCTCGATGACGTCGCCGCCCGGCTGCGCGCCGAGTTCCCCGTCGACGTGCTGGTGTCCGACCTGGATACCGACCCCTGGACCGTGCACGCCGCCTCGGCCGGCGTCCACTCCGCTTCCGATGAGAAGGAGACCCATCCGTGAAGGCCGCACCGGAAGCCCAGCGACGCCTGCTCGACCTGCAGGGCGTCGACACCGCCCTGGCCAAGATCGTCCATCAGCGGAAGACGCTGCCCGAGCTCGCCGAGATCGACGCCGCCGCGCGGGAGATCTCCGCGCTCGAGGACGAGCGGGTCCGCGCCCAGGTCGCCGTCGACGACCTGGACCGGGACATCTCCCGGTTCGAGAAGGACATCGAGCAGGTCCGGCTCCGCAAGGAGAGGGACCAGAAGCGGCTGGACGCCGGCGGCTCGCTGAAGGAGGTCGAGGGTCTGCAGCACGAGCTGGCCACCCTCAATCGCCGGCAGTCCGAGCTGGAGGACGCCGAGCTGGAGCTGATGGAGCAGCGGGAGACCGCGGGTGCCGCGCTCGCCGAGGTGCAGGGCCGGCTGGCCGCGGCCGCCGGGAAGCGGACCGACGCCGAGCGCCGCCGCGAGGAGGCGACCGCCGACCTCACCAAGGAACTCGAGTTCAAGACGGCGTCCCGGGTGCCGCTCGCCGCCGACCTCCCCTCCGACCTGGTCACCCTCTACGACAAGATCCGGACGGAGACCGGCATGGGCGCGGCCCTGGTCTACGCGGGCCGCTGCGGCGCCTGCCGGATCGAGCTGTACGGCGCCGACCTGAACCGGGTCAAGTCCGCCCCCGCCGACGAGGTGGTGCGCTGCGAGGAGTGCCGGCGGATCATGGTGCGTACGTCGGAGTCCGGGCTGTGACGGACCTGCGGGTCGTCATCGAGGCGGACGGCGGCTCCCGGGGCAACCCGGGACCGGCCGGTTACGGCGCCGTGGTCCGGGACGCGGCGACCGGCGAGGTGCTGCTGGAGCGGTACGGCGCGCTCGGCACCACCACCAACAACGTCGCCGAGTACTCCGGCCTGATCGCCGGGTTGCGTGCCGCCGCCGAGCTGAACGCCGCCCGGGTCGAGGTCCGGATGGACTCCAAGCTGGTCGTCGAGCAGATGTCCGGCCGCTGGCAGATCAAGAACCCCGGCCTGCGCCCGCTGGCTGCCGAGGCCGCCGGTCTGGTCGGGAAGTTCACCGAGGTCACGTACGGGTGGATCCCGCGCGAGAAGAACCGGGCCGCCGACCAGCTCGCGAACCGGGCCATGGACGAGGCGGCCGGCCGGGTCTCCCGGGACGCCGTCGAGGTGATCACCGAACCGGCCGTGCCGGAGGCGCCGGCCCCGCGGTCGTGGGCGCCGCCGTCGCTGGAGAACGCCACCCGGATCATCCTGGTCCGGCACGGCGCCACCGCGATGACCGCACAGGGCCGGTACTCGGGTCGCGGCGACGTGCCGCTCACCGACGAGGGCGAGGCCCAGGCGATGGCGGCGGGCGGCCGCGTGGCCGGGATCAGCCGTGAGGTCCACGCCGTGCTGACCTCGCCGCTGCGCCGCTGCGTACGCACCGCCGAACTGATCGCCGCCGAGCAGGGCGGCGTCCCGGTGACGGTGATGGACGACCTGATCGAGTGTGACTTCGGGCTCTGGGAGGCCAAGACCTTCGCCGAGGTGCAGCAGGACTGGTCGGCCGAGATGACCGCTTGGCTGGAGTCGACCAGCGTCGCGCCGCCGCAGGGGGAGTCCTTCCAGAAGGTCGCCGAGCGGGTCCGGGGCGCTCTCGCCGCGGTGCTCTCCGCGTACCCGGGAAAGACCGTGGTCCTGGTCTCGCACGTCTCGCCGATCAAGCTGTTGCTCCGGGACGCGCTCGCCGCGGGCGACGCGTTCCTGCACCGCCTCTACCTGGACGCGGCCGGCATCTCCACGATGGACGTCTGGCCGGACGGCAACATCGCGGTGCGCTCGGTGAACGAGACCGCGCACCTCCGATAGCCGTTCGGCGCAGCGCTTCGCCCGTTCGGCGCACGTAGATCGCCTTTGCTCCGCCTCCCTCGTTAGCGTGACGACGACCACACACGCTGTAAGGGAGGCGGATCATGGCGGAGCCGTCGCGGAGCGATAGAAGCCCCTGGAACTGGCTGCTCATCGTGCCGATCGTGGTACCCCTGCTCACCCCGCTCTACAACCACGACGGGCCACGGGTGGCGGGCTTCCCGCTCTTCTACTGGCTGCAGTTCGCGTTCATCCTGCTCGGTGTCGGCACCACGACCCTGGTCTACCGGATGTCGAAGCGGTCCCGGAGCCGGTCATGAGCGGGCACATCACCGAGATCGTCGTCTTCACGGTCCTGTTCCTGCTGGTCAGCGGGATGGGCTTCGTCGCGGCCCGGTGGCGCGCGCCGCAGGACATGGCCCACCTCGACGAGTGGGGGCTGGGCGGCCGCAGCTTCGGCGGCTGGATCACCTGGTTCCTGATCGGCGGCGACCTGTACACCGCGTACACCTTCGTCGCGGTGCCCGCGCTGATCTTCGGCGCCGGGGCGGCCGGGTTCTTCGCGGTGCCCTACACCGTGGTGATCTACCCGCTCTTC
Source organism: Actinoplanes sp. NPDC051851 (assembly GCF_040681165.1). Lineage (NCBI taxonomy): Bacteria > Bacillati > Actinomycetota > Actinomycetes > Micromonosporales > Micromonosporaceae > Actinoplanes > Actinoplanes sp. NPDC051851. The sequence goes on from NZ_JBFAYF010000022.1 coordinate 23,701, forward strand.
TTCCTGATCCTGATCCGGCTCTGGTCGGTGTCGCACCGGCACGGCTTCGTCACCCCCGCCGACTTCGTCCGCAGCCGGTACGACTCACCCACGCTGGCCCTGCTGATCGCGGTCACCGGGATCGTGGCGACGATGCCGTACATCGCGCTGCAGCTGGTCGGGATCGAGGCGGTGCTCAAGACGATGGGCGTGACCGGGGAGAGCGCGTTCGCCCGGCACCTGCCGATCATCATCGCGTTCGCGATCCTGGCGGCGTACACGTACCAGTCCGGGCTGCGGGCGCCGGCGCTGATCGCGTTCGTCAAGGACACCCTGATCTACATCGTGATCCTGGTGGCGGTGCTCTACCTGCCGTACAAGCTGGGCGGCTGGGGGACGATCTTCGAGGCGGCGGACGCGAAGTTCCGGGCCTCACCGGCACCCGGCGACGGGATCATCCTGAACGCCGGCAACCAGGTGCAGTACTTCACGCTCGCCCTCGGCTCCGCGTTCGCGCTCTTCCTCTACCCGCACAGCATCACCGGCGTGCTCGCGAGCAGGAACCGGGACGTGATCAAGCGGAACATGTCCGCGCTGCCCGCGTACAGCTTCCTGCTCGGCCTGATCGCGCTGCTCGGCTACATGGCGATCGCGGCCGGGGTGAAGCCGCTGCCCGGCGCCAAGGCCGGCAGCGTGGACAGCAACACCGTGGTGCCGCTCCTCTTCGACCTGCACTTCCCGGCCTGGTTCGCCGGGGTGGCGTTCGCCGCGATCGGGATCGGCGCCCTGGTGCCCGCCGCGATCATGTCGATCGCCGCGGCCAACCTCTTCACCCGCAACATCTACAAGGAGTACCTGCGCAAGGACGCCACCCCGGCCCAGGAGGCGGGCGTCGCGAAGGTCACCTCGCTGGTCGTCAAGATCGGCGCGGTCGCCTTCATCGTCTTCCTCGACCCGCAGTTCTCCATCGACCTGCAGCTGATCGGCGGCGTGATCATCCTGCAGACCGCGCCCTCGGTGATCCTCGGCCTCTACGGCCGCTGGCTGCACCGCGGCGCGCTGATCGCCGGCTGGGCGGCCGGCATGCTGCTGGCCTTCTGGATGCTCTGGCAGATCCCGAACGCCGCCACCGGCCGGGCGCACTTCGGCGGCTCGGCGTTCGCGCTCTCCGAGTTCGGCCTCGACACGACGAAGACGATCTACGTCGGTTTCGTGGCGGTGCTGGTCAACCTGCTGGTCGCGGCGCTGGTGACGCTCGTGCTGCGGGCGGCGAAGACCCCGGAGGGGGTGGACGGCACCGCGCCGGACGACTACTTCGCGGACGAGGGCGACCCGCGTGCCGACCGCTCCACGGTGGACACGATCTCCTCGACCTGAGGGCTCCTCCGTCGCGGTCGTCGCTCAGGGGCGACCGCGACGGATCACGCCGAAAACCGTGGCGGCGGTGCCGGTCATCATCAGCAGCAGCGTGGTGATCATCTCCTGCGGGGTGATCGCCGAGGCCGGGCCGCTGATCAGGTCGAGCAGATTCTGAGCACCGGCACCGCCGGCCAGGCCGCCGATGGCCAGCGACGTCCGCTGCGCGGTCGAGTCCCGCCGGGCGAACACCAGGTGCGCGGCCTCCCGTACGTGCCGGGCCGAGACGGTGTCCAGCCCCTCCTTGCGCCCCAGCCGGATCGCCTCCCGCGCGGTCTCCAGGAAGATCCGCCGGTTCCGGGCGAGCAGTTCCCGGACCGCGCCCTCCGAGAAGTCACGGGGGTTGCCGGGCCGCCGCAGTTCCCCGGAGATCTCCCGGCGGTTCTGCTCCCGCAGCTCGTCGTCCCGCTCGGACCGGAAGGGATCAGCCCTCGGCTTCCGGTCGTCCGGTTCGGACCGGAAGGGTTCAGGCCCCGGCTCCTCGTCGTCCATCGGCGGCTCGACGTCGTCGTCGATCATCCGGGATCACCTCCCGCCCTGATCGGGATGCGCGACACCAGCTCGGCCGTCTGCAGATCCAGGCCCCGCATCAGGGCGCGCACGCCCAGCGGATCGCCCCCGGACCGCGCGAGGTGGTCGGTCCCGGCGAGCCGGTCCCGCATCAGACCGTTTCCGAAGACGTACGCATCCCCTCGGCGCCGCAGGACGAGCCGGTACTCCGCGTCCTCCAGGAAGGCGGTGAGCCGCCAGGGCAGCCGTCCCCGGGCGGCCTGCCACGCGACGGCGGTCGTCAGGTCGCCCCAGCGCGTACCCCGGAAGGCGGCCGGCGCGGCGGCCGCCACCAGGACCGCCGTGCTCGCGCAGCGCGCCAGGCCGGGATCCGGGACGGTGGCCAGGACGGCCAGGCTCGCCGCGGCCAGCGCCGCCACGACCACGGCGGCCCGGAGCAGCGCCTCGTCGCGGAGGCGATCCGGCCGGACCGGCAGCGCGGCCAGCACCACCATGACCACGAGCACCGCGATCACCGTGACCAGGGGGTTCCCGCCGCCGTCGCCGATGTCGCCGCCGCTGATTCCGGCGCCGTCGCTGATCGCGCTGCTGCTGATGCCGCCGCTGCTCAGCACCGTCCAGAGGCCGCCGCCGGCCAGTGCGGCGCCCAGCACCCGTGCCGCCGGGTGCGGCCGGCGCAGCAGGGCCAGGCCCGCCATCAGCCCGGCCGCCGCGCCGATTCCCGGCAGCGGCCCGGCCAGGCGTACGGCGGGTACCGCGAGCAGGGCCAGCACCAGGAGGCCGGTGGCCGCGCGGAGACGGGCGATCGGGGTCTCGTCGAGCACGGTATGCCAGGTCAGGACGTGGGTGCGCAGACGGGTCAGCCGGGTCGCGAGGAAGCGCAGCCAGCGCTCCGCGTGCACCGGGTTCCACCGGCGCAGGCCCGGTGCGCGGTAGGCGGCCCGCGGATAACCGTCCAGCAGGTGCCGGCACGCCTCCTCGGGGGTGCCGAAGCGGAGCAGGGCGGCGGGATCCGACTCGGGATCGGCGTACACCTGAAGTGCGATCTTGAAGGTCAGCGGGGTGGCGAAGACCTCGGCGAGCGTGGGGTCACCCGCCTCGAGACGCCGCCGGACCGGGAGCCAGCGTTGTCGCGCCGCGGCCGGGAGCCGGTCGAGCACCTCGGCGAGGAGTCCCGGCGCGAGCGGCTGTATCTCCACGACCAGCGCGGTACGCCCCGCCGGGCGGATCTCCCGGCCGGCGATCACCAGCGGCCTCTGACCGGTTCGGGACATGCTGATCGCGGTCAGCGCGGAGGGGCGTGCCTCGTCGCTCATCTCGTCCAGGCCGTCCAGCATCAGCCGGATCTCCCGGTCGACGAGCAGCGGGCCGGCCGACTCCGGGCTGATCACCGGGTACTGCCGGATCGTCTCGGCGGCCGCCCAGTCGTCGAAGGAGATGCGTACGGGATCCCAGCAGGCGAGGTTGAGCAGCACCGGGAGCGGCGTCGGCCGTTCCTCCCGGCGGCGGAGCATATGCATGGCGAGCGCGGCCAGCAGCGTGGACTTCCCGGCACCGGGTGCGCCGGTGATCAGCAGGGTCGTGGTGCCGTCGAGCAGCTCGGCGAGCGCGGCGGCGTCGGAGCCCTCCTCGCCGGTCTCGCGAACGGTCCAGCGCACCGGAAGGCGGGGGATGAAGCGTAGCCCGCTGACCGATTCCAGCGCCCACCGTTCGTCGACCGAGGCCGCGAGCCGCTTCTTGTCCCAGAAGGCCGGCTCCGGAATGGACGGTGCCGCCTTCGGGGGCCGCCCTGGCAGGAGGCGGCTCTCCCGCAGTCGGCCGGCCGCCTGGCTGCCCTGCGTGACGCCGATGGCGAAGCCGGCGACGGCGAGGATCCCGGCCGGCAGCTCCAGAATCCGGTGTTCCGGCGCGAGCAGGAGCGCGACGACACCCGCGAGGTAGCACACCACCGTTGCGAAGGGGAGGTACTGCCGGAATCTGCGGTAATCAGGCATCGCGCTTCCTCTATGTTCTTCCCGTGACGGTAGCGCTCGGTGTCGACAATCTCGACCCTCCGCGATCAATTGCCCGAGTCACCTGTTTCGCCCGACTCGCCGGGTCTGCTCCGGTAGCGTTCGGTGCGAGTTTCGTCGCTTCCTGCCCTGCCTCGTCCCGATGCCGTCCGGGCGGGGCTGCCCCCTGAGGAGGTCAGCGTTGCCCGCGCCGATGACCCTGACGCAGCAGTTCGCCGCCGAATACGCCAAGGACGCGGTGCCCGGCATGCTCAAGGCCATCCGTACGATCAAGCGGGCCAACAGCCTGATCCTGGTCGGCGCGCTCGCCGCCAGCTACCTGCACCAGGGCCACTACCTGGTCAGTCTCGGCGCCGGCTTCTTCGCGTGGATCGTCCCGGCCGTCTTCGACCTGGCCATGGTCTCCATGCTGACGATCAGCCAGACGGCCGGCATGGCCGCCGACGCCAAACGCGCCGCGCTGAAGATCCTGGCCGTGGTCGTCACGATCTCGGCCGCCGTCAACTTCGCCGCCCCCGGGCCACTGGGCCTGCGCATCATCTTCGCCCTGGTGGTCGGCCTGGTCGCCGGCGTCGAATGGGTGGCCGCCAAGATCCGCCCCGACTTCGCCGCCATCGAGGCCCGCGAGGCCGAGGTGACCTCCGACATCCGCCCGGCGCGCCGCCTGGCACCCGAGGTCGCCCGCGCCCGCGCGGAGAAGGCCGCCGTCACGCGCCGCGCCAACCAGGCCGCCAAACTCGCCGAGGAGACCACTCGCTCCCGCGCCTCCCGCACCTCTCAGGCCTCCCACGCCTCCCCGGCCTCCCGCGCCACTCGCCCCTCTCGCGCTTCCCACGTCGAGAAGGCGGCGGAGACGGTACGTGCCCGGGCGGCCGACGACGTGCTGGAACAGGCCGAGCTGGACCGCTTCCTCACCGAGGGCCGCACCGGCCTCGCCTACCAGTCCGCCCCACCCCGCTGATCCTCTCGCCGCGATGCGCTTCATCCGCGATGCGCTTTAGGTGCGAGCCGGACGTTCGGTCCGCCGCCGCCCTCGATGAGCAGGCCGATCATCGTCGTATGGCCAAGAGCCCGAAGCCGTCGAAGCCCGACGCCGTCACCACCCTGCGCAACGCCACCCGCTTCCGCGACGCCGCCACCGAAGCCGGCCGCCCCGACCTGGCCGCCAAGCTCGACATCACCATCCGGCGGCTCCGGGCAAGGGGCGTGATCCTGCCGCCCTCCGAGATCGAGGAGCCACCTGCCGAGTGACATCGCCGCCCTCGCGCGGGGTGTCCCCAGAGGGCGGCGGACGAGTCGGCCTGTACGCCGGACTATGTGCCCCCGACTGGCTGCGACCTGCGTACACGCTGGTTCCAGACCCTCCTAGGGCGTCTCCAGGGCGTCGGAGGCTTTCTCGGCTTGCCGAGCAGGGCATCGATCGCGGCGCGGGTGCGATCCTCGCTGGCCGGCATGAGGTGGGTGTAGGTCCGGAGGGTGAAGCCCGGATCGGCATGGCCGAGGTAGGCGGCGAGCGCCTTGACCGTCTCGCCCGCGTCCAACAGTGCCGAGGCGTAGAAGTGCCGCAGCGCGTGCATCCCGTTGTCCCGGCTACGTGGTAGCCCGGCTTTCTCGACGGCGGGATGCCAGAAGTCCGGGTTGAAGTCGCTCCGGTTGATCGCGTTTTTGCGTGTCGTGGTGAACAGCAGCACGGCCGTCGCCCGCTTTTCGCTGTCCGGGTCGATGCCGCGCAGCAACCAGGTCCGCGTCAGACTGTCCGCTCACCGGAGAGACCCCTTCGTGTATATGCACGATGTTACACCAGGGCGATTGCCGGGAAAATGGGTCGCCGGGGAAGCGTATTTTGCAAATTGTGGCGGTATGCGATCGGCGCGGTTGTCTAGTGCCGGTTGATGCTGAAGGATCCGTCTCAGGTGACCCTTGACTGGCGATCCGTGTCAAGCATGGCGCCCTCGCGCCGCGTGATCCCATGCATGCAGCCTTGGTTGCCCGCTCATTCCGAGAAGCGGTGTTGCGCTCGCCACCTCGCCGAGCGATGGCCGGATTGCATTGACGTAATTGTATACAATGTATGTATGCTAAAAAGGGGTCGCCTTCTTCTGGTATCCACAGCCGCGCTAGCCGCACTCGTTCTTCTGGTCGGATTACCCTTTATGTTCGGTCTTCTCGGCGGCACCCTCGACGACTGGAATCGACTCTCGGCAATAGGGCAAGCTTACGGTTCAGTGTCGGCAATCATCTCAGCCGTCGCGCTTGCAGGCGTAATTTTATCAATTGCTCTCCAGCAGCGGCAAACGAGTGTTATGGAGAGATACAGTTTGATCGAGCAGCATTTCACTATCATGAGGGCTGCCATGGATGACCCAGATCTCATGGAGTGCTGGGGGACCATCGAAGGCGTGGACCCTGTGCAGAAGAAAAGGCACGCCTACATCAACACCATATCGAACTACTGGTTCACTTTTTGGGATGTGCACAAAGGTACGTCATCTCAAATAAGGGCGAACTTTGCGCTAGAAATTTTTTCCACCGAGGCCGGCCTGGAGTGGTGGCGCATCGCGCGCGAGGTGCGCATCCACACGGATGGCTTCGGAAAGCAGGCCGAATTTGATGCCATCGTGGAGAGTGAGTATCAAAAAGCACTGAAGAGCCGAGAGCAAAACTAAAAGCTGGGCCTTGAGTGTCCAGGGTGTCTTTGGTGAGCAAGCCAATTCGGCGCAAAGCGTATTGGTCTGCCGCAATCAGCGTGCTCTATTAGCCGTCGGAGGTTAGGTCTCTGAGCGTTACCGCCGTGACAGGGCATCCGACCGGCTCGATCGGATCGATATCTTGTGAGAACTTTCTGTACGGGTTCAAGGCGGCCCGCTTCGCGGCCCGCACGCGCCGCCCAGTAGGGCCGGGCCGGAGGCCCGCCCCGGCGCCTAGCTTCGCCGGTCGGCGCCGGGGTTCCAGCCCGGCGGCAGGCGCGAGCGGATGAGCGCCCCCGGAACCTGCCGAATCGACAGGTTCCGGGGGCGCTTTCTGGATTACCTTATGAGGGAGGCCAAGTCGATACCGTGAGGCTTGGCGCTGTTATTAGCTCGCGGCTCAGCTCGAAGCTGGCGATGTGCTCCTCTTCCAAGGCGACGATGCTGCCTGGTAGCGAGTCGATTCGGATGGATCCACTCGCGGGCGCGAGTGTCGGCAGTGCTGATATTTTGCTCAGGATCGAATGGAAGGATTCTTTGAAGCTTTCTGTCCTTTCGTTCCTAAGGAGATAAACGACCAGCGGACGAAACTCAGCTTCAAATTTTCTTTGCGCGATGTACGGAGCGCTTTCGAGCCACTCCACGGTTCGGTAGACCTTGTCTCGGACGGATTTCTGGCTTCGATGGTCGAGAACAGTAAACTCGACGACCAGGTTTGGTAGACCATCGTTACGTGACATGATCACCATGTCGAGCCGCTGTCTGAATATCCGCACTTCTGGGGTAACATCCAACTGACCTGTGTACAGCTCCCGGATCGCCGCGAGGACCGCTTCTCTTGCGGCCAGATAGCGCAACATTCCCGCTGCCGGGCCGGTAGGTGCATCCGAGGCAAGTCTAATTAAAGTCTGTGCAGGGCTTGGATCTGTCGGCTGGGGTGTCTCGTTCCCGAGGGGGATTCTCTGTGAATCGACTGGTTTGCCCCTATATGGCATTGCAGAGCTCGGCTGTTCCCCCGAAGCTTCGGAGATTACCGTGTCGTAGTTCTCTTCCTCGTCGATTTTGTGCTGCTTAATGATTGCCAGCTTCTCGTGGTGCAGCTTATCGCTCTCCGCTTCCACCTTTTTTAGCTCCGCTGCTTCGCGGTCGTTGAGCGCTTTCTGTCTTTTCTTCCAGAGAGCTGCTCCCCAAAATGTGAGCACGAATCCGGTGATCGCTAAGCCGAGGCTGACCCACGGTGAAATAGCAAGGAGGAGTGCCGCCTGATGCTGCTGGGTACGCAAGGCCATCGTTGCGGTGGGAGTTAGGTTGTCGAGTTCATCCCTAGTTACGGTGAGGGCGCTGAGGGGCCGTAGCAGGAATACTTGGACTGTGACGGAGAGACCGACCAGCAGTCCACCGATGCTCACAAGGAACTTGTGGAAATCAGTGAACTGCAGGTTGGGAAGCACGTCCTGAACCTTACCTAAAAGTGGATGCTCCACCTGCGACCCTCGCCGGGTAGGCAGGCTCCCAGGATGAAAAGGAGCCTGCGACGTTAGAGGTGCTGGGTTGGGCTCGGAGTCATCCCAGTCGCCTGCCCGGAGGGATGCCAGGTCAGGGTCAGGGTGCCAAGGTCGTTCGTCCGGTAGGGCGCTCCACCTTGGCATCCTGACCCTGACCCAGCATGGCGTAGCCCAGGCGACCGGGATGACTCCTTGGGGGTGGGTTGCGGTCCGGGCCTGACGGCCCGGGTTCAGGGCGTCGTCAGGGCGTCAGGGCGTCTCCAGGGCGTCTGACGGTGGCCAAGATCCACCAACGTTGACCAATGATGACCTTGTATAAGGCCAGGTCAGAGCCGCCCTGGTGATCGTGACCTGGAGGGCGGCGGACGAGTCGGCCTGTACGCCGGATTCTGTGGCCGGGCCCTGGGGCGCCGGTGGCGGCCATCCATCTCGGCCTGCCGTCGCCGACAGGCTCATGCGGCCTACCCGCAGGCTCGGGCGAGCAGCCCTCGAACGCCTGCGCCGGTCGCGGCCTTGCGGTCGCGGCCTTGCTTGGCCTTGCTCCGGGTGGGGTTTACCTAGCCACCCCGGTCACCCGGGGTGCTGGTGAGCTCTTACCTCACCGTTTCACCCTTACCGGCTCCGTGCCGAGGCACGCGCCGGCGGTCTGTTCTCTGTGGCACTGTCCCGCGGGTCACCCCGGGTTGCCGTTAACAACCACCCTGCTCTGCGGAGTCCGGACGTTCCTCGGCGATGCCCGAAGGCACCGACGCGGCCGCCCAGCCGACTCGTCCGTCGCGCCGCAATAGTACGTCCCGCCCGCGTGCCCCTGGTCACGACCCGTCGGGTCCGTCACCCGGCACCCGCTGGGTCTCCCGCCTGCGCCGCGCGTTTCCCGCCTGCGCCGCGCGTTTCCCGCCTGCGCCGCGCGTTTCCCGCCTGCGCCGCGCGTTTCCCGCCTGCGCTCGGCGGGGAACCGTGGCGGCTGGAGTATGCGATCGCCGGTTCGGGGCGGTGGTGATGCACGGTCGCCGGATCAGGGCCGCGCTTGTACACGATCGCACTGTTTCCGGAGCGCTAACCGCATACGATCCGCGTTCGTGCTCGCCGGCCGCCCTCCCGCGGGCGGCAGCAGCCCTCAGTCCCGTTTCGTGCGCCGGGCCGCCATTCAAAAGCGGACGATCTCACGCTGCCGCCCGCCGTCCCCACCCCACTGCCCCGAGCAGCACCTCCAGTGCCTCCTCCTCGCCCAGCCCGCACAGGCTCGGACACCCCACCCCGCTCAGCCCTCCCGGCACCCCCGTCTCATCAAGTCTGAAAACGATCAGTTTCCCGGCGGCCGCGCGGATCCGTCTCCAGTCCGATGTCGACACCGCGAGCTCCGCCGAATGCAGAATGATCACCGGGTCTGGGCCGGAAAGCGCCGCCACTATCCGCGGAGCGAAGTCGTTACGTGTCGGCGCGAGATCGACTGCATGGCCCGCGACCTGCAGGGAATCGGCGATCCATTGTGCCCACGGGCGATCGGGCGGCGCGCAGGAGACGAGGAGGGACACGCTTCCAGCATGCTGGATGACGTTCCACAATGCTCGGCCCCGGTCGGGTGCTGTCACTCGCGCGGTGTGACATTGTCATCCGTTGACGTGCAACTTGCACAACTCATAGTGTCGAAGTCGTGACGGAGGGTCGGCCCCTGTGCAAAACGGGGGTGTCGGGGGAACACACGAATACAGCAATGGAGTCGAGGAGCGCTCGATGACTGTCGCGATCGGGATCAATGGACTCGGGCGGATCGGGCGCAGTGTGACCCGGATCGTGGCGTCGGCCCCGCACCTCGGTGTCGAGATCGCCGCGGTGAACGACATCGCGTCCACGGACAAACTGGCGTACGGGTTACGCCGGGACAGCATCCGTGGCTCGTTCCCGGGCACGGTGACCGCCAAGGGCGACTACCTGGTGGTGAACGACCACGCCATCCGGGCGTATCACCACGAGCGCCCGGAGCGGATCCCGTGGGCGGACCACGGGGTGGACGTGGTGATCGAGGCGACCGGGCGGTTCCGGGCCGGCACCACGGCGCGTACCCACATCACCCACGGCGGCGCCCGCAAGGTGGTGATCAGCGCCTCGGCCGACGACCCGGACGCCTTCCTCGTCTACGGCGCGAACCACCTGAGCTACAACCCGGCCGTGCACGACGTCGTCTCGCCCGCCTCCTGCGGCGTGAACGCGCTGACCGTGATGGCGAAGGTGCTGCTCGACCGCTTCGGGCTGCACGAGGTGTTCACCTCGGTGATGCTCGCCAGTCAGGGCTGGCAGCGGGTGCAGGACTCGCTGGTCGGCACCTCGCGGGAGGATCCGCGGCTGGGCAGGGCCGGCGCGGACAGCATCATCCCGCACAACCACGTGGTCGGTGACCTGGTCCGGGTGGCGCTGCCGGAGATCGGCGAGATGCGCTACAGCTACTACTGCGTACCCACCCCGGTCGGCTCGCTGGCCGAGCTCAGCGGGCAGACCGGCCGCCCGGTGACGGTCGAGGAGGTCAACCGGGCGATCGCCGAGGCGGCCGCCGGGCCGATGCGGGGGATCATCGCGTACGACCCGGACCCGACCGTGTCGATCGATGTGAAGAACAATCCGGCCTCCTGCCTCTTCGACCCGTCCGGCACGCAGACCACCGCGGACGGCGGGGTGACGGTGCGCGGCTGGTTCGACAACGAGTGGGGCTTCTCGAACCGATTACTCGACCTGGCCCGTCTGATCGGCGACCGCCTGCCCGTCCCGTCCAGCCGGGTGAGCTGGAGCGTTGCCTAGACTCACGGGTGATGATCGGGAGAACTGACGTAGAAGAGGCCGCCCGCCGGATCGAGGGCCGGATTCGGCGCACCCCGCTCGTCGAGGCGGCGCCGGGACTCTGGTTCAAGCTGGAGTACCTGCAGCACGCCGGCTCGTTCAAGACCCGGGGCATGATGAACCGGATCCTCGCCGCGCAGGAGCGGGGTGAGTTGCCGGCGGCCGGGATCGTGGTCGCCTCCGGTGGCAACGCCGGTCTGGCCGCCGCGTACGCGGCCCGTGAGCTGGGCATTCCGGTCGAGGTCTTCGTCCCGGTGACCGCCCCGCCGGTCAAGGTGGCGAAGCTCGGCAAGCTGGGCGCCCGCGTCGTGCAGGTGGGGAACGAGTATGCGGAAGCCTACGAAGCCGCGAGAAGCGTGGAGAATGCCCTCTTCTGTCACGCCTACGACGACCCGGACATGGTCGCGGGCAACGGCACGATCGGTCTGGAGATCTCCGGCGAGTCGGACAGGGTGCTCGTGGCCGTCGGTGGTGGTGGCCTCCTCGCCGGGGTGATCGCCGCGCTGAAGGGCCGGGCCGAGATCGTCGCCGTCGAGCCGGAGAACTCCCGCGCGTTCCACGAGGCGCTGAAGAACGAGGGCCCGACGGACGTCACGGTCGGCGGTGTCGCCGCCGACTCCCTCGGTGCCCGCCGGGCCGGTGACATCGCCTTCGAGCTGGCGACCGGTGCCGGGATCGCCACCACGCTGGTCACCGACGAGGAGATCGTCGAGGCCCGCCGCCGTCTCTGGGACGAATACCGCATCGTCGTCGAGCACGGTACCGCCGCCGCATACGCCGCATACCGGCCGGAGGGGAACCGGCAGACCGTCGTCCTGCTCTGCGGCGCCAACACGAACCCCGCCGATCTCGGCTAACCACTCAGTTTCCCTCGGTTGCGCCGAAGGTGTAGTTCGTGGGAATCGAGGGAGTGAACGCACGCATCGGCGAGATCCAGAGCCGGATCCTCGCGCTCCAGGCACAGCAGGCGGCCACCACGACCACCGCGAAGACGGCGCAGGGCTCGACGGACACCTCCGGCACGAGTTTCGCCAGCTACCTGCAGGGTGCCGTCAAGGCACAGGACCCCTCGCAGGCGGACAAGACCTACAAACTCAACAGCAAAGGCATTCCCGAAGAGCTTGCGGCGTACGGGAACGGAAAGATCCCCGCACAGGCTCTCGAACAGGTCGGGAGCACCCGCCACCGCCTCTGGGCACCGGCGGCCGAGTCGCTCACCAGGCTGATCGCCGACGCGCAGAGCGAGGGCGTCAAGATCGGTATCACCGACTCGTACCGCCCCTACGCCGAGCAGGTCGACCTGGCCAAACGCAAGGGCCTCTACTCGCAGGGCGGGCTCGCGGCCCGGCCCGGCACCAGCGAGCACGGCTGGGGCATGGCCACCGATCTGGACCTCAACGCCAAGGCGCTCAACTGGATGCGGAAGAACGGTGACAAGTACGGATTCGTGGAGAACGTCTCCCGGGAGTCCTGGCACTGGGCGTTCCACCCGAAGAGCATGTGAGCGACCCGAGGAGTACGTGATCCACCCGAAGAGCATGTGATCAGGGCCGGCCGCGGCGTCTCCGCCGCGGCCGTGCGCAAGACTTGCCGTACGGGAGCAACCGGCTGACCGGAATGCGCCGTCAGGCGCGGCAGACGATCTCGCCGTGCGGAATCGCGAACCACCCGTCGGGATCGTCGGCCCACCGGCGCCACCCGTCGGAGAGGCGCTGGAGATCCGACTGGCTCGCGGCGCCGGTGCTCAGCGCGGTGCTCGCCATCTCCGACTTCAGGATGCGGTCCGCCCACATGCCGCCCCACCACTGCCGGTCCTCATCGTCCGCGAATGACCACACGCTGCCGGTGGCGGTGACGTCGGTGAACCCGGCCGCACGCGCCCAGGAGAGCATCCGCCGACCCGCGTCCGGCTCGCCGCCGTTGCCGCGGGCGACGCGCTGGTAGAGCGCCATCCACTGATCGATCTCGGGCAGCAGCGGGTACCAGAAGAACCCGGAGTAGTCGCTGTCGCGGGCCGCGACCACGCCGCCCGGCCTGGTCACCCGGCGCATCTCGCGCAGCGCGGCGACCGGATCGGTGACGTGCTGCAGCACCTGATGCGCGTGCACCACGTCGAAGGTGCCGTCCGGGAAGTCGAGCGCGTGCACGTCGCCGACCGCGAAGTCGACGTTCGCCAGACCCTGTCGCCCGATCTCGGCGCGGGCCAGGTCGAGCGCCGACTCGGTGCGCTCCAGCGCGGTGACCCGGCCGGGTGTGAGACGCGTCGCCAGGTCGGCGGTGATGGTGCCCGGACCGCATCCGACGTCCAGGAGGGAGATTCCGGAGGAAAGATGCGGCAGCAGGTACGCCGCCGAATTCTCTGCGGTGCGCCAGCGGTGTGAGCGCAAGACCGACTCGTGGTGCCCGTGGGTATACGTCGCCATGCCCTCGAAGCTAGCCCCGCCGTCCTCAAATATGGGATAACTTTCCCACTATTTGAACAAGGTGATTTCTTTCGGCGCAGTTCAGCCCGTATTTTGGTCACCATGAGGATCGGTATCGTCGGCGCGACGGGGCAGGTCGGTGGCGTCATGCGCCGCATCCTGGCCGAGCGCGCCTTCCCTGTCAGCGAGCTTCGGCTCTTCGCCTCCGCGCGTTCCGCGGGTCGCACCCTCCCGTGGGGCACCGGCGAGGTGACCGTCGAGGACGCCGCGACCGCCGACTACAGCGGCCTGGACATCGTGCTCTTCTCCGCGGGCAAGGGCAGTTCGAAGGAGTACGGTCCCCGCGTCGCCGAGGCCGGTGCCGTGGTCGTCGACAACTCCTCCGCCTGGCGGATGGACCCGGACGTCCCGCTCGTCGTCGCCGAGGTGAACCCGGACGCGGCGAAGGTGCGCCCCAGGGGCATCATCGCCAACCCGAACTGCACCACGATGGCCGCGATGCCGGTGCTGCGCCCGCTGCACGACGAGGCCGGGCTGGTCTCGTTCATCGCGACGACGTACCAGGCGGTCGGTGGCGCCGGGCTGGCCGGCGTGGCCGAGCTCGACGAGCAGATCAAGAAGGTCGCCGACCGGGCCACCGAGCTGACCCAGGACGGGTCCGCCGTGGAGTTCCCCGAGTCCAAGGTCTTCCCGAAGCCGATCGCGTTCAACGTGATCCCGCAGGCCGGCTCGTTCGTGGACGACGGCAGCTTCGAGACCGACGAGGAGCAGAAGCTCCGCAACGAGAGCCGTAAGATCCTCGATCTGCCCGGGCTGCTCGTCTCCGGCACCTGCGTACGGGTCCCGGTCTTCACCGGCCACTCGATCCAGGTGAATGCCCGCTTCTCCCGTCCGATCACCCCGGAGCGGGCCCGTGAGCTGCTCGGATCTGCGCCCGGCGTGGAGCTCTCCGATGTGCCCACCCCGCTGCAGGCGGCCGGGCGCGACCCGTCGTACGTGGGCCGTTTCCGGGTGGACCCCACCGCCGAGAACGGCCTGTCGTTCTTCGTCTCGAACGACAACCTGCGCAAGGGTGCGGCCCTGAACGCCGTGCAGATCGCCGAGCTGGTCGCCGCCGAGCTCGCCTGATCCACTGTCTCCGCATCGCCCCGGCCGGATCCCGGCCGGGGCGATGTCGTTGTCACGGACGTGTGAATGCCGCACCGAAGTGAGAGCGAACCACTCAAGTGGCTCGTTCCCATCGAGTGTGACGGTCGATTCATCCTCATCCACATCGGAAGTTTGGTGCTTTTTACCCGAATCGGTAGCGCATGGTCGTTTTTAGCGGCACAGTGTTGGAATGAACGACAGTGGGCTCGGCGGGGCCGGGTACTTCTGGTGCCTCCGCGACCACCGAGTCGAGACCGGCGACGACGTGTGTCCCGCCCAATACCGGCTCGGTCCCTACGCCACGGCTGACGAAGCGACGCGGGCACTCGAGACGGTCGAGAAGCGCAATGCCGAGTGGGATGCCGATGACGCCCGCTGGACAGGGGAGGACAGCTAAACCGTCACCCGGCGCTCATTCACGCCGGCACATCCCGCTTCATCCCGTCCCAGGCATATCGCGTCCCCGGCATTTCTCGTTCCAGGCCTATCTCGTCTCCAGGCGCAGACCCTGCCCGCAGTCATTCGCAAGGAGGAACACCTCGATGCCCGCTGCCCCTTCTTCGTCACGCACCGCACGCACCACGTCACCCCGAAAGCCTGCGGCCGCCAAGCCCACCCCCCAGCGCGGCGCCAAGCCTGCGCCTCAGCCCGCTGCCAAGCCTGCCCCCCGGTCTGCTGCCGCCAAGCCTGCCCCCCAGCGCGTCGCCAAGCGTGCCGCCGCGCCCGCGCCCAGGGCGAGCCGTGCCGCGACGCCGAGGCCCGCTGCCGCCAAGCCGTCGAGCAGGCCCGCAACCGGCAAGCCGGTGGCCGTCAAGGCTTCGGCCGTCAAGGCTCCGGCCCCGAAGGTGACGGCCAAGGCTTCGGCCTCGAAGGCCGCGCCTGCCAAGCCTGCGGCGGGCAAAGCCTCTGCCGGTACGAGGACGGCTGTCACCGGAGTAGCCGGAAAAATCACGAAAAAGGCGGCTACGAGGGCGGTGCCGACGGCACGGACCGCGCCCGTGACGACGAAGACCGGCCCGAAGAGCGCGGCGACCACTTCGAAGAGTGCGGTGGCCGGAGCGAAGAGCACCGCCAAGGCCGTCGCGAAGGGCGCGGCTTCGGCGGCGCGGACTCCGGCGCCTCGGCGTAGCGCTGACGCCGCGGTCAAGACGAGCGAGGCGAGGCCCACGGCCAAGGCGACCGGGACGAAGTCCGCGGTGAAGCCCGCGGCCAAGACGACCGGGACCAAGCCCGCCACGAAGCCGACGGCGACGAAGCCGACGGCGACGAAGCCCGAGGTGAAGGCGACGACGAAGCCGGCGGTGCGGTCGGCGGTGAAGGCGACCGGTAAGCCCGCGCTGAAGTCCACGGCGAAGTCGGTCGCGGAGTCCGCGGCGGCTTCCGCGGCGACAAAGGGGACGAAGCGCGCGGCTCCGGCTCCTCGGTCGGGATCGGCTTCCCGCGCCACCGGCACGGCGAAGGCTTCCACGGCGAAGGCCGCAACGGCGAAGCTCTCCGCGGTGAAGGCCCCCGCGACCAAGGCGGCGGGGAAGGCCGTGGCCGCGGCCACGAGCAGGGCCAAGCCAGCCACCACGAGATCCGTTTCGGTCTCTGTCACGGCGGCGCCCGCCAAGAGCACGCGGGGCAAGACCGCATCGGCGAAGAGTGCCGCCAAGCCCGCGACGGTGAAGTCCACGTCCGCGAAGACGGCTGCCACGAGGACCGCGGCTACCAAGACTGCGGCTAAGACCCCGGCGGGCAAGAGTCCGGCCGCGAAGAGTCCGGCCGCGAAGAGTCCGGCCGCGAAGAGTGCGGCCGCCAAGAGTGCGGCGGGCGGAGCGCGTGGTGGCCGGGGGAGTGGCGCGGTCGTCGTGTCGCTTGCGGAGCGCGCCGGAAACGCGGCGAAGGGCGGGCGGCCTGCGAACCCCCGCGGTGCTGCGAAGAGCGTTGTTGCGAAGAGCGGCGTAGTGAAGAGCAGCGCTGCGAAGAGTGGCGCGCTGAAGAGTGGTGCGCTGAAGAGTGGCGCGGGGAAGAGCGCGGCGGGGAAGGGTGGGACGCGGCGGATCGCGGCGGCCACCAGTGGGAAGCACAAGGCGCAGGTGACGCTCTCGGCGGATCCGGGTGGGTCGGGACGGGACCCGGACTCTGATCTGTTCCGGGCACCGGTCTGGCCGCCGACCGGTGGCGGATACCGGGAGGAACAGCACGCCGAGGTGGAGATGGTGGACAAACCGTTCCTCGGGGGATGGTTCGCGCCGTCGCGGGAGAACGCGCATCCCGACCCGGGCTCGGACCAGTGGGGTGCGGACCGCCCGGACCTGGAGGCGCTCACGTCGGCGGTGGAGATGGAGTCTCCCGCCGCGCCGAGAGGCCCGGAGAAGCCGGCCGGGGCGGGGACGTCCGCGGGCATGGAGGCGTTCGTGAAGAGCGCGAAGGCCCGCGGCACCCTGCGCCTGAAGTCCGAGGACGAGGAGGCCGACACTCCCGACGAGACCAGCCCGCTGTCCCGCCGGGGTGCGAAGACGGCCGCTACTCGCGTACGGGTGGCCAAGGCCGATTCCGCCATCGAGGAGGAGCCCGCCGTACCGGCGCCGAGCCCCATCCCGGCCGCGATCAGCACCCCGATCCCACCGGCTCCGGCGGCCGACGACTGGGACGAGGACGAGCCGGTGGCGTTCGGCCGGGAGGAGAGCGTGGCCTGGACCCCGCGGGAATCCCCGCTCGTCCCGGCGGAGGAGAGCACCGACCTCGCCGTCGAGGAGGCCGACGAGCAGGTGGCGCCCGCCCGGGGCCGTCGCCGTCCGGCCCTGGTCAGGACGGCGAGCGCCCGCACCGGTACCGCCGATGGCCCGCACGGCACCGCCGGAGCCGGCCGGGGTGCCGCTCGTGGCGCCGTCGCCGGACGGACGGCCACGACCCGGACCGCCCGGACCGCGACGAAGCGGGCCGGTGCTACCGGGACGAAGCAGGCGGGTGCTACCGCGACGAAGCGGGCCGGTGCCACGGCGGTGAAGGCGAGTGCGGTCGGCGCTGCCACCGCGGCCCGGGCTGCTGCGAAGGCGGCCCGCGCAGCCGAAGCGGCGACCAAAGCGACCCAGGCGAAGAGCGCCGAGTACGAGGAGACGGAGACGACCCTGACCAGGCCCACTGCTACCAGGACTTCCGCCCGTTCGCGGTCCGCGAAGTCGACCCCGCCCACGGCCGCGAAGTCCACGCCCGGCGGCACCACACCGGCTCGCACCGCAAAGGCGACGGCCGCGAAGTCCACCACCACAAAAGCCACGGCTGCGAGGTCCACCACCACAAAAGCCACGGCTGTGAAATCCACGGCTGCGAAGGCAACCGCGACCAAGACCGCTCCGGCCAAGGCGACGCCTACGAGGGCGACCGCGAACAAGGCGACCGCGAACAAGGCGACCGCGGCGAAGACCACGACGGCTACGAAGCGGGCAGCCGCCAAGGCGACTCCGGCAAAGTCGGGAGCCGCGTCGAAGCCCACGCCGACGAAAACCACGGCGGCGAAGTCCGCAGCGGCAAAGTCCACTGCGGCAAAGTCCACGGCTGCGAAGGCGACGGCTGCTAAGAGCGCGACGGCGAAGGCGACCGCGAGCAAGGCGACCGCGAGCAAGGCGACCGCGGCTAAGTCTGCTGCGGCTAAGTCTGCGAAGGCCGCTGCCACGAAGGCTGCTCCGGTCAAGGCGACTGCGGCCAAGGCGACGACGGCGAAGTCTGCGGCCGTGAAGGCGACGGCTGCTAAGAGCACGGCCGCGAAGGCGACCGCCAAGTCGGCTGGGGTGAAGAGTACGCCTGCGAAGAAGACCGCCGTGGCGAAGAAGACCGCCGTGGCGAAGAAGACCGCCGTGGCGAAGAAAGCGGTCGCCACGAAGGCTGCACCGGCCAAGGCGGTGGGGAACAAGGCTGCGGCCACCAAGGCTGCCCCCGCCAAGAAGACGGCGACCAAGGCCACCGCCGCGAAGGCCACCGCGTCCAAGTCGACGGCGTCCAAGTCGACGGCGACGAAGGCGACGGCCGCGACCAAGGCGACCGCGACCAAGGCTGCCAAGGCTGTGGCGACCAAGGCGGCACCCGCGAAATCGACGGCGACGAAGGCCACACCTGCCAAGAAGGTTGCCGCGAAGGCGACGGCGGCCACCAAATCGGCGGCTGCCAAATCGGCGGCTACCAAGGCGGCGGCTACCAAGAAGGCGGCGCCTACCAAGGCGGCGGCCACCAAGGTAGCGGCGGCCAAGAAGGGGGCGGCGGTCACCAAGGTGGCGGCGGCTAAGAAGGCGGCCAACCGGTCGGCGGCGGCTGCGCCGGGGCGGGCCTCGGCGAACTCGGCCAAGGCGTCCAAGGTCACCCGGGTCTCCGGGACGAATGCCTCGTCGTCGGCGGAAGGGTCGAAGCGGGTCACCAAGAACACGTCGGCGTCGGCGGCCCCGGCGAAGAGCACCCGGGCACGGGCTACGGCGGGTGCGGGGAAGCGCAACCGCTAGTCCCGGGCGCACCGCGAGCGGGTCACGCCACACCGGCGTGGCCCGCTCGTCGTCTGTCGCCGAAGCCGGGTTTCGGCCGGCGTTCAAGGGAGAGCCTGGGGCGACGCCAGGCGAGAGCCTGGGGCGACGCCAGGCCGGCCCGAGCGGGAGGGCCGGGCTGGCGTCGTACCCGGAAGAAGGTTTAGAAGGTGTGCTCGGAGGCCGGGAACTCGCCGTTGCGGACCTCGTCGGCGAACTGGCGGGTGGCCGAGGTGAGAGCGCCGGCGAGATCGGCGTAGCGCTTGACGAAGCGAGGGGTCTTGCCGGTGCGCAGGCCGGCCATGTCCTGCCAGACCAGGACCTGGGCGTCGGTGTCCGGGCCGGCGCCGATGCCGACCGTCGGGATCGGCAGCTCCTTGGTGATCTGCTTGGAGACCTCGCCGGGGACCATCTCGAGGACCACGGCGAAGGCACCGGCGTCGGCGACCGCGCGCGCGTCCGAGATGACCTCGGCGCCCTCGTTCTCGCGGCCCTGGACGCGGTAGCCGCCGATCGCGTGTTCGCGCTGCGGGGTGAAGCCGATGTGTGCCATCACCGGGATGCCGGCGCCGGTGATCGCCTCGATCTGCGGGGCCATCCGCCGGCCGCCCTCCAGCTTGACCGCGTGGCAGCCGCCCTCCTTCATGAAGCGGACGGCGGTGCGCAGTGCCTGGGTGGGGCCCTCCTCGTAGCTGCCGAACGGCAGGTCGCCGACGATCAGCGCGGTCTTGGTGGCCCGGACCACGGCGCGGACCAGCGGCAGCAGTTCGTCGACGGTGACCGGGACGGTGGTCTCGTAGCCGAAGACGTTGTTGGCGGCCGAGTCGCCGACGAGCAGGACCGGTACGCCGGACTGGTCGAAGATCGACGCGGTGTACTGGTCGTAGGACGTGAGCATCGGCCAGCGGTCGCCGCGGACCTTGGCGTTGAGCAGGTCACGGGTACGGACCCGCCGGGTGGCCGGGCCGCCGTACAGGGTCGGAATCTCCGACATTTCGCCACTCTCCTCCCTCGAGGCCGCGTGATGCGGTCCCCGGGTAACGGGGAAATCGTCGCACCATCGCGGCTCTCAACCGAGGGGTCAGTGGAAGGTGTCACACCCATCCGACCGCCCCACCCGCCACCCTAGAGCGGACTAAAGGCATTACCTTCGCGAAACTTGTTGGTAATCGGCAGGCGACGATCGCGGCCGAACGCCTTGCCCGAGATCTTCGTCCCCGGGGCGGCCTGGCGGCGCTTGTATTCGGCGATGTCGACGAGGCGGAGCACCCGGTCGACCAGCGCGGGGTCGTTGCCGGCCGCGATCAGCTCGTCGCGGCCCAGGTCGTGGTCGACGTAGCCCTTGATGATCGGGTCGAGCACCTCGTAGTCGGGCAGCGAGTCCGAGTCCTTCTGGTCGGGGCGCAGCTCAGCGCTCGGCGGCTTGGTGATCGAGTTCTCCGGGATCGGCGGCTCGCCCTGGGTGTTCCGCCAGCGGGCGAGCTGCCAGACCATCGTCTTCGGTACGTCCTTGATCGGGTTGTAGCCGCCGACCGAGTCGCCGTAGAGCGTGGAGTAGCCGACCGCCAGCTCGCTCTTGTTGCCGGTGGTCAGCACCAGGTGGCCCTCCTGGTTGGAGAGCGCCATCAGGATCACGCCGCGGACCCGGGCCTGCAGGTTCTCCGCGGCCAGACCGGTCAGCGTCATGTTCGCCAGGAAGCCGTCGACCATCGGCTGGATCGGCTCGACGCGGTAGTTCAGGCCGGTCCGCTTGGCCAGGTCGGCGGCGTCGTCCTTGGAGTGCTCGGAGGAGTAGCCGCTGGGCAGCGAGACGGCGAAGACGCGCTCCGGGCCGAGGGCGTCGACCGCGATCGCCGCGACGACGGCCGAGTCGATGCCGCCGGAGAGGCCGAAGATCACCGAGGGGAAGCGGTTCTTGTTCACGTAGTCGCGCAGGCCGAGGACGAGGGCCTGCCAGACCTCCTGCTCGTCGCTGAGCCGCTCGGCGATACCGGCGCCCTGCGTTTCAGGGTTTTTGTCCATATTTTTCGGGATGAAAGACCGGATGATGCCGGGCAGGGGTGCCGGGTCGTCGTCGGCGGCGGCGGGCAGCTCCAGGTCGTGGACCAGCAGCTCCTCGACGAACTGCGAACCCCGGGCGAGCAGCGACCCGTCCGCCCCCACGATGATCGAGTCGCCGTCGAAGACCAGCTCGTCCTGGCCGCCCACCGCGTTCACGTAGGCCACGGCGGCCCCCGCCTCCACCGCGCGCCGCTGCACCAGGGGGAGGCGCAGGTCGTCCTTGTTCAACTCGTACGGCGAGGCGTTGATGTTGACGACCAGCCCGACCCCGGCCTGCCGTGCCGTGGTGAACGGGCCCCCGGCCTGCCAGACGTCCTCGCAGACGGTGAGCGCCACGTCCACCCCGCCGAGGCGTACCACGGTGAGGTCGTGGCCCGGCTCGAAGTAGCGGTCCTCGTCGAAGACCCCGTAGTTCGGCAGGTGGTGCTTGAAGTACGTGGCGGCCACCTCGCCCCGGAACAGCAGCGCGGACGCGTCCCGCCGGCCGCTGCCGGGGACCGCGTCGGAGCTGATCGCGGCCGGGCCGTCGGCGTCCACGTAGCCCACCACCACGGGGAGCTCGCCGAGCCCGTCGGCGGCCAGGTCGGCGGCGAGCGTGGCGAGGCCCCTGCGGGAAGCCTCGATGAAGGAGTTCCGGAAGACCAGGTCCTCGATCGGGTAGCCGGTCAGCATCATCTCCGGAAACGCGACCAGGTGTGCTCCGGCCTCCGCGGCGGCTCGTGACCAGCGGCGGATCGCGGCCGCATTGCCGGAAATGTCACCGACTGTCGAGTTCACCTGAGCGAGGGCGATACGCAGCGTGGGCATCCCTGCATTCTTCCCCACCGAGGGGGTTTCATTTACCGACCCGGACCGACGTCACAGGCTCTGGTCAGCGTAGTCTCGGCTCGATAGGTAAGTGGTCAGGCACCGGGACGAGGGGTGGAAGTGGACCGACAGCAGGAGTTCGTGCTTCGGACGCTCGAGGAGCGCGACATCCGTTTTGTTCGGCTCTGGTTCACCGATGTGCTCGGCACGCTGAAGAGCGTGTCGGTCGCCCCGGCCGAGCTCGAGTCGGCCTTCGAGGAGGGCATCGGCATCGACGGCTCGGCGATCGAGGGCTTCGCCCGGGTCTTCGAGTCCGACATGGTCGCCATGCCCGACCCGACGACCTTCCAGGTCTTCCCGTTCGAGGGCGGTGTCAGCGGCGAGAGCGCCCGGATGTTCTGCGACGTCCTGCTCCCGGACGGCAGCGCCGCGTGGGCCGACCCGCGCCACGTGCTGCGCCGCTCGCTGGCCAAGGCCGCGGAGAAGGGCTTCACCTTCTACACCCACCCCGAGGTCGAGTTCTTCCTCGTGCAGGACGGGCCGCTGGACGGCTCGGTGCCGGTCCCGGTGGACAGCGGCGGCTACTTCGACCACACCACCCACGCGGTGGCGCGCGACTTCCGCCGCCAGGCCGTGCTGGCCCTGGAGCGGATCGGCATCTCGGTCGAGTTCAGCCACCACGAGGTCGCGCCCGGCCAGCAGGAGATAGACCTGCGGTATGCGGACGCGCTGACCACGGCCGACAACATCATGACGTTCCGGCACGTGGTCAAGGAGGTGGCGCTCTCCCAGGGGGTCCGCGCGACCTTCATGCCGAAGCCGTACACGGACCAGCCGGGCTCCGGCATGCACACCCACCTCTCGCTGATGGAGGGTGAACGCAACGCGTTCTACGACAGCGAGGACCCGCAGAAGCTCTCCAAGACGGCCCGCGCGTTCATCGCCGGCCTCCTGGTGCACGCCCGGGAGTACACCGCGATCACCAACCAGTGGGTGAACTCGTACAAGCGGCTCTTCCCGCTGCAGCTGCCGGACCGGATCACCGAGTCGCCGGCGTTCGTCAGCTGGGGCCACCTGAACCGCTCCGCGCTGGTCCGGGTGCCCGCGTTCGGCAAGCCCAGCTCGGCCCGGGTCGAGGTCCGCTCGATCGACTCCGCGGCGAACCCGTACCTGGCGTTCGCGGTCATGCTCGGCGCCGGCCTCAAGGGCATCGAGGAGGGCTACGAGCTGCCCCCGGGCGCCGAGGACGACGTCTGGTCGCTCTCGCCGGCCGAGCGTAAGGCGGCGGGCTACGAGGCGCTGCCGGAGAACCTCTCCGAGGCGATCGACGTGATGGAGAAGTCCGAGCTGATCGCCGAGGTGCTCGGCGAGCACGTCTTCGAGTTCTTCCTCCGCAACAAGCGGGCCGAGTGGGAGCAGTTCCGCCGCGAGGTCACGCCCTACGAGCGCCAGCGGTACCTCGGCGCGCTGTAAACGCAGGTCAGCGGAGTGACGTAGTCCACAGAACGAACCGGATGCCGGTGGGATGATCCCACCGGCAATCGTTCACGAAGGCGGTGCTCCTTCAGGGAGCGCCGCCTTCGTGTTCTCCGCCACGGACACGCCAGAGGGCGGTGATCCGGATGGGGATCACCGCCCTCTGACCGGTTCAGCCGCCGTACGCGCGAGGTGGGGGCAACCCCGGCGTCCGGCGACCGACCTCTGGCGGCATCCGACGGGTGAAGTGCTCCCAACCCCGCCCGCCGGATGCCGGCTCGTCAGCCGTGCTGCTTGTCCGCGCCGCCGCTCGGCTCGACGGTGGCGCTCGCCGTCGGCTTCGGCTTCTCGCTCACGGCGCCGGACGGCTTGACGGCGTCGTGCGACGGACGGGTGCTCGGCGGGCTGAAGCTGCCGCTCGGGGTCGGGAACGCCGAACCGGACGGCTTCGGGAGCCGGGCACAGAACTTCTCGACGTGCTCGCGGTCCTTCTTGCCGGCCTGCTTGACCAGCTCGCCGAAGTGCGCGTCGTCCAGCGCCTGGCCGCGGTGGTCCTTGTCCTTGCCGTTGAACTCACGGCACAGGTCGGCGATCTTGGGCAGGGCCGACCCGGACGGCTTGGGCAGGGCCGAACCGGACGGCTTGGGCTTGGCCGAGTGGCTCGCGCTCGCCGAGGGCTTACCCTCGTGGATGGGGTTGGGCAGGGCGCCGGTGCTGGCGGCGAGGGCGACACCACCGACGGCGGCGGTGCTCGCGAACGCGATCGCGGCGACCTTGACGGTCAGCAGCTTGGCCAGCGTGATCTTCAACATCGAACGTCTCCGGGTGGGTACGGGTTCGGGGGAATGAGCGGCAGCCCGGAACGCGGCCATCACGGCCGTCTCCCCGGCGAGCTCCTGGTCCGTGGCGGGCGCCTTCGCCAGGGACAGCAGCTCGCCCAGAGGATCACCGGGGCGCAGGACGGTCCGGTCGCCCCGCAGCAGGCTCTCCGCGGTCTTCCGGTCCATCGGGCTCCGTCCCTCCTGGCTGCTCATCTCATCTCCTTCAGCGCCGCGGCCCGGATTTGTGTCACCGGTTTCGTCGCGGGTTTCGGGGATTTCTTCTCCGCAAGCCGGTTGGCCAGCTGTTTCAGCCCGCGATAGGCCGCGGTACGGACGGCCCCGGCGCGCTTGCCGAGGATGCTCCCGGTGGCCTTGGCGTCCAGTCCGACGACCACGCGCAGCATCACCGCCTCGGCCATGTCGGGCGGCAGCGTGGCGATCAGGGCCACCGCGGCGTCGGTCGAGACGAGCTCGATCGCGCGGTCGGCGGTGTCGTCGTCCGCGCGTACCGTAAGAAGTTGATCTTCGGTGGTGGTGGTGACCGGACGGCGGCGCTGCGCCCGCAGCAGGTCCATCGCGCGGTGCCGGGCTATCGTCGTGCTCCAGCCCCGGAAGTTGTCCCAGGTCCCGGCGAACGTCCGCAGATCCCGGGCGATCTGCAGCCACGCCTCCGAGGCCACGTCCTCCGCGTCCTCGCCGACCAGCACCCGCAGATAGCGCAGCAGCGCCGGCTGTTGCAGGCGATAGAGCTGCCGGAACGCGTCCTCGTCACCGCACTGCGCGTCGCGCACCACGGCGTCGAGGTCCTCCGGTGGCACCATGCGTTAGTCCTCCGTCCGGCCGGCGGGTGTGCCGGGCCCCATTCCTTCAGCGCCGGACGGCGAAGTTTTGTCACATCACCCCCGGTAGCGGTAGACCCGGTCGGCTACGGTCTGGGACGAAACGTCGATCACCAGGGGGAAACGTGCTGCAGGATCTGCTGGAGGGCGCCGGGCGCAGCATCGTGTTCGGTCTGATCGGGATCGGTCTGATGGCGGTCGGCTTCGTCCTGATTGACCTGCTCACCCCGGGAAAGCTCCGCGATCTGATCTGGACCGACCGGAACCCGAACGCGGCCCTGCTGCTCGCGGCGAACCAGCTCGGCATCGCCCTGATCGTCTTCACCTCGATCTGGACGACGTATGACAGTTTCGGTCAGGGCCTGGCGTCGACGGCGCTCTTCGGCCTGGTCGGCATCGGCATCATGGGCCTGGCGTTCCTGGTCCTGGACTGGATGACCCCGGGCAAGCTCGGCGAGGTCATCTGCACCCCGGACTATCACGGAGGCGCTCTGGTCAGCGCCGCCTCCCACTTCGGCGCCGCCCTCATAGTCTGCGCCTGCATCGCTTGAGACCACTTCTCCGGTACGCTCCCCGGCCCGCCCACCGCGCTCAAAAGGCGCCCCCGTCGAGGCACGCGACCTCCTGCCCGCTCCGGGCCGTCACGCGCCCCCGCTCCTGGCTGGTGCTCAGGGGTGCCTCGCTCCGCTTGAGGCACCCCTGAGCACCAGCCAAAACCCGTGGGCGCGCAACGGCCCGGGATGGGCGCGGGCCGGCGGGGGTGCCGTTTCTGTCGTACCCCCGGTCTAGGTTCGGGCGGTGAACCGTACCGATCGGCTCTACGCCGTCGTCGAGGAATTGCGCGCGGTGGCGCCGCGGCCGCGCAGTGCCCGCTGGCTGGCCGAGCGGTTCGAGGTGAGCACGCGCACCGTGGAGCGGGACATCTCGGCGCTGCAGCAGTCCGGCATCCCGATCTGGGCGGAGCCCGGCCGCACCGGTGGCTACTGCCTGGACCGATCGCACACGCTGCCCCCGGTCAACGTCACGCCGGAGGAGGCGGTGGCGATGGCGCTCGCCCTGCGCCGGCTGGACGGCACGCCGTTCCGGCAGGCGGCGGGGAGTGCGCTGCGCAAGCTGGTCGCGGTGATGCGCCCCGAGGAGGTGGCCACGGCGCAGGCCCTGGCGGAGCGGATCCACCTGGTCGGGGCCACCCCGCCGGCGACGATGCCGCGCCTGCCGGCCGGGGCGCTGCCGGTGGGCCGGGTGCTCCGGATCGCGTATGCGGACCGCTTCGGCGCCGGCACGCTGCGGGACATCGAGCCGCTGGGCTACGTCGGGCGTTCCGACCAGTGGTATCTGGTGGCCTGGTGCCGGCTGCGCGACTCGGTGCGGGTCTTCCGGACCGACCGGATCACCACGGTCATCCCGACCCGGGAGACGGCGCCGGCCCGCGAGCTCACCGACGCCGACCTGGACATCCCGGCCGGCCGTGCGGAGCGCTTGACGCTTGCGTGATCATTCTTCGATGACCATCGACTCGATCCGCCTGGAACCGGTCACCGCCGGGAACTGGCGGGACTGTGCCGCCCTCACCGTCCACCCCGAGCAGAAGGAGTTCGTCGCGGAGGTGACCTACTACCTCTGCATGTGTAGTTACGGCGACACCTGGAGCCCGCTCGCCGCGGTGCGTGGCGAGCGCGAGGTGGTCGGGTTCGCGATCTGGGGTGTGGACGACGACGGCAGCCGGTGGATCGGCGGGCTCGTGGTGGACGCGAAGCACCAGCGGCAGGGCATCGGCGGCGCGATCGTCCGGCAGCTCCGGGAGCGGCTGATCGCCGAGCCGGGGACGCCGAACGTGGCGCTGAGCTACCGGCCCGCGAACGAGGGCGCCCGGCGGTTGTACCTGGCGCTGGGCTTCGTGGAGACCGGTGAGACCGAGGACGACGAGGTGGTCGCCCGCTGGACACCGGCCTCCTGATCGTTTCCGGTCGGCGCCGGCCCTACCGGTCGGCGCCGACCCGGATCAGGGGCGGGCCGGCGGCGTGAAGACGCCGAAGAGGTTGCCGGCCGGGTCGGTGAGGCGGGCGAAGACCAGGCCGCTCGCCTCGCGCTGCGGGCCGACCAGCACCGTGCCGCCCTTCCCCTCGGCCTGGCGGCACACCTCGGCGGTGTCCGCGACGACGATCAGGAAGATCGCCTGCTGCGGCGCCTTCCCGCCGGTGCCGTAGAAACCGCCGAGCGGCGCCCCGCCGTCCGGCCCGGTGACGATCCGGTACGGGTTCCCGTCCGGCCCCACCGAGTCGTCGTCGTCCGCGAACGTCCAGCCGAACAGCTCGCCGTAGAACTTCTCGGTCTCCGCCGGCCGGTCCGCGCCGACCTCGATCCACCCGATCATGATCTTCCCTCCATCAAGAAAAGCTGACGGGGAGAACTCTGGCGGCGGTCCTCGACAACGTCCTGTCGGTGTTTGCCGGGGCATCACCCGATAGCCTCAACAGGTGAGCACCGCACTTGTCATCGAGAACGATCCGTCCGACGACCTCCGCCGACTCGGGGACTGGCTCACCGAGGCCGGCCTGGAGCTCACCGTGCTCCGCCCGTACGCGGGAGATCCCCTCCCGGAGACCCTCGACGACTTCGTGGCGCTGGTCGTGCTCGGCGGTGACCAGAACGCGTACCCGGACGTGGCCACCGGCGCCCCCGGCGCGCCCTGGTTCCCGGCGCTGGAGGGGCTGCTGCGCAAGGCGACCCGGCACCGGGTGCCCACGCTCGGCGTCTGCCTCGGCGGCCAGCTGCTCGCCCACGCGCACGGCGGCCGGGTGGAGCGCAGCACCGCCGGCCCGGAGATCGGTCCCGGCCTGGTCGGCAAGCGCGACGCGGCCGACGACGACGTGCTCTTCAGGTGGGTGCCGCTGCTGCCCGACGTGATCCAGTGGCACCGTGACGAGATCACCGCGCTGCCGCTGAACGCGACGCTGCTGGCCGCCTCGAGTAACTATCCGCACCAGGCGTTCCGGATCGGCGACCGGGCCTGGGGCCTCCAGTTCCACATCGAGTGCGACGCCGCGATGATCGAGGACTGGACCCGGAGCGGGGCGGCCGACCTGGCCGAGCTCGGGTACGACCCGGAGGCCGTGGTGCTGGCCGTCGCGAACGTGTTGCCCGACGTCGAGGAGGTCTGGCAGCCGTTCGCCGTCCGGTTCGCCTCGCTG
Source organism: Actinoplanes sp. NPDC051851 (assembly GCF_040681165.1). Classification (NCBI taxonomy): domain Bacteria; kingdom Bacillati; phylum Actinomycetota; class Actinomycetes; order Micromonosporales; family Micromonosporaceae; genus Actinoplanes; species Actinoplanes sp. NPDC051851. The sequence goes on from NZ_JBFAYF010000022.1 coordinate 51,902, forward strand.
GCGCTCGGCACGCTCCCGGAGAGCCGGACCCTGCCGCTGCTGGGCCACTGACATGACGCGGCCCACCCGACTGTCCCGGTACGGCTTCGCCGACAACGGTGCCTCCGCGGCCGACCTGCTCGGCGCCTCCGGCCTGCGGCTCTGGGACGCCGGGCACGGGCCGGCCGGCACCGACGCCGCCGAGCTGATCCACGTGCTCTCCCGGGCCGCCGACCCGAACCTGGCGCTGCGCCAGCTGCACCGGCTGGCCGATTCGGTCTCCCGGGCCGCCGAGCGGGCGGGCGGCGCGCGCCCCACCGGGCCGGGCGGCGAGATCATCGACAACGAGGCGGTCCGCGAGCTGATCGGCGAGCTCCACCGGGACCACGGCCTGCGGCGCCGGCTGGTCGCCGTGCTCGGGGCGTCCTCCGCGCTCGGCGATCACCTGGTCGCCAACGAGCAGGAGTGGCGCACCCTGGCGACCAGCAAGAGCGGGCTGCCGCCGGACCCGGAGGGGCACCTGGAGCTGGAGTCGCCGACCGTACCGGCGCTGCGGAGGGCGTACCGGATAGCGCTCCTGAGGATCGCGGCGGCCGACCTGACCGGTGGCCGGGGGCTGGAACCGACCATGGCCGCGCTCTCCACGCTCGCCGACGAGACGTTGGCCGCGGCGTACGCGATAGCCGTCGCCGGCCTCCCGGAGAGCGTGCCCGAGCCGCGCCTCGCGGTGGTGGCGATGGGCAAGTGCGGCGGGAACGAGCTGAACTACGTCTCCGACGTGGACGTGATCTTCGTGGCCGCCGGTGACGAGGACCTGCAGGCGGGCACCACGGTGGCGGCCCGGCTGATCGAGATCTGCGGGCAGGTGGCCTGGCCGGTGGACGCGGCGCTGCGCCCCGAGGGTAGCCGTGGCCCGCTGGTCCGGACGCTCGCCAGCCACCAGGCGTACTACCGGCGGTGGGCGCGGACCTGGGAGTTCCAGGCGCTGCTCAAGGCCCGTCCGGCGGCCGGCGACACGGCCCTCGCGCAGGAGTGGCTGGCCGACCTGGAGCCGCTGATCTGGCACGCGGCGGAGCGGCCCGAGGCGGTCGCCGACGTCCGGGACATGCGCCGGAAGATCATCGACAACGTGCCGCCCAAGGAGGTGGCGCGGGAGATCAAACGCGGTCCGGGCGGTCTGCGCGACATCGAGTTCGCGGTCCAGCTGCTGCAGCTGGTGCACGGGCGGGTCGACGAGACACTCCGGCTGCCGGGCACCCTGCCGGCCCTGCGTGCGCTGGTCGCCGGCGGCTACGTCGGCCGCCAGGACGGCGAGACGCTGCTGCGCGGGTACCGCTTCCTGCGCGCGGTCGAGCATCGACTTCAACTTCAACATCTCCGGCGTACGCACACCGTGCCGGACGAGCCGGAGGGCCTGCGCTGGCTCGCGGCCGCGCTCGGGTACACCGCGCTCCCCGGCCAGGACGCCGTCGAGGCGTTCCGTTCCGACTGGGTCGGCCACGCTGCCAACGTCCGCCGCCTGCACGTCAAGCTGCTCTACCAGCCACTGCTGGAGGCGGTCGCCCGGGTGCCCGCCGAGGCGCTGCGGATGACCCCGGCCTCGGCCCGCAAGCGGCTGGAGATACTCGGCTTCGCCGACCCGGCCGGTGCGCTGCGGCACCTGGAGGCGCTGACCGGCGGGGTCACCCGCACCTCGGCGATCCAGCGGACGCTGCTCCCGATGCTGCTGGAGGACTTCGCGGACGCGCCGGAACCGGACCGCGGCCTGCTCAACTACCGGCACGTCTCCGACAAGCTGGGCAGCACGCCCTGGTACCTCCGGCTGCTCCGGGACGGCGGCCCGGTCGCCCGTCGCCTGGCCCGGGTGCTCAGCCTCTCCCGGTACGCGACCGACCTGCTCACCCGCGACCCGGAGGCGCTGCGCCTGCTCGCCGACGACGCCGAACTGCGGCCCCGCTCCCGGGAGAAGCTGCTGGACGGCTTCGCCGCGGCCGCCGAGCGCCACGCCGACGACCCGGTCGCCGCGATCGCCGCGGTCCGCGCGCTGCGCCGCCGCGAGCTGTTCCGGCTGGCCTGCGCCGACATCCTGCGCCACGGCGGAACCCTGGCCCCGGCCCAGCCGCTCGACGTCGACACGGTCGGCAAGGCCCTCTCGGACGTCACCGACGCCACGCTGAACGCCGCGCTGCAGATCGCCCGCCGGGTCAAGCCGGGCCCACCCGGGCTCCGCTTCGCGATCATCGGGATGGGCCGCCTCGGCGGGTACGAGATGAGCTACCCCTCCGACGCCGACGTGCTCTTCGTCTACGACGGCTCGGACGACGGCGCCGCCGCGCACGCGATCGCCGAGGAGCTACGCCGGCTGCTCAACGCGCCCGCACCGGACCCGGCGCTCGGCATCGACGCCGACCTGCGCCCCGAGGGGCGGCAGGGCCCGCTGGTCCGGAGCCTCCCGGCGTACCAGCAGTACTACGCGCGCTGGTCGAAGGTGTGGGAGGCGCAGGCGCTGCTCCGGGCCCGGTTCGTCTGCGGCGATCTCGCGCTCGGCCGGGCGTTCGAGGCGCTCGCCGACACCATGCGGTACCCCACCGGTGGGCTGACCCGCGAGCAGGTGATCGAGATCCGCCGGATCAAGGCCCGGGTGGAGACCGAGCGGCTGCCCCGGGGCGCCGACCCGAACACGCACACCAAGCTGGGGCGGGGCGGGCTGGCCGACGTCGAGTGGGCGGTCCAGCTGATGCAGCTGCGGCACTCGCACGAGCTGGCCGGGCTGCGGTGCACCCGTACGCTGGAGGCGCTCGACGCGGAGGTCGAGGCCGGTCTCGTCGAGGTGGCCGACGCCGAGGCGATGGCCGCCGGGTGGACGCTGGCGGCCGAGGTGCGCAACGCGCTGACCCTGGTCCGGGGGCGGCCCACCGACCAGATCCCGGCGCACGGTGTCGAGCTGGCCGGCGCGGTCCTGCTGCTCGGCGGCGGCGACCCGGGCGAGTTCGTCGACCGCTACCTGCGGATCACCCGGCGCTCCCGGGCCGCGATGCAGCGGGTGATGGAGAGCTAGCCGGCGTGCGCCGCCGCGATCACCTGGGTGAGCGAGGCGTGCAGCGTCTGCAGGTCCTCGACCGGCATGCCGAGACGGGCCACCACGGCCGGCGGGATCTTCTCGGCCTCGGCCCGCAGCGCCCGCCCGGCCTCGGTCAGCGTGATCGCCAGGCTGCGCTCGTCGGCCGGATCCCGCTGACGGGTCAGGTAACCGATCGACTCCAGGCGCTTGAGCAGCGGCGACAGCGTGCCCGGGTCGAGCGCCAGCAGCTCGCTGAGCCGGCGCACGGAGAGCGGCGAGTCACCCCAGAGCGCGAGCATCACCAGGTACTGCGGGTGGGTCAGGCCCATCGGCTCCAGCAGCGGCCGGTAGATCGCCACCACACTGCGGGCCGCGACCGACAGCGCGAAGCAGACCTGTCGTTCGAGAGCCAGCGGATCATCACTCACTTGCGATTCCCCTCAAGTCACGGGCTATCCTACCAATAGTTGGGGTACCAACAGTTAGCCCACCAACTGACCGAGGAGAGCGTCGTGGCCAAGTTTCAGGATCGGTTCGCGGCCTGGTTCCACGAGACCTTCGACGACGTGTGGTTCCGCTCGATGATCGGGCCGGCCCAGGTCAAGGGCGCGGTCCAGGGCTGTGACGAGGGTGCCCGCGAGCAGTGGAAGCGTGACATCGAGAACCGCAAGCGGATCACCCGCGAGCAGCGGGACCGCAAGCGTGCCGAGCGGGCGGCCCGGTCAGCTGGATAGCGTGTACCGGCCGGCGGCCGGGACCCGCAGCACGACCCCGTCGCCGTCCCGGACGACCTCGGCGCCGCCGGTGGCGCGCAGCCAGCGGTACCAGTGGACCCGGAGCGGGATGTCGCCCGCTGCCGGGGCGTCCAGGGTGATCGCGGCGGCGGTCTGCCGGACCAGGGCCGCCGGTGCCGCGACGATCGGGGCCGGTTCGGACACTCGGTAGAGGCGCCAGTGCTCGCCGGACCAGACCTCGGTCAGGTAGGGGAGCCCGGCGGCGATCAGCGCGGCCTCGGCGCTGCCCGGCCAGGCGAGCTCGGCGTCCGGGACCGCGACGAACTGGACGGCCCGCTCGGTCAGCCAGGTGCGGTAACTCTCCGTGGTCAGCGCGACACCGGTGCCGCTCGCGCCGGGCACCGTGGTGAAGAAGAGCGGGTTCCGGTCGATGTCGGCCTGCCGCAGCCAGCCGCGGGCCAGGGGGACGTCGCCCATCCGGGCCGCCTCCCAGTAGTCCCTGGTCGACGGGATCTCCAGCCGTCCGGTGAGCGTCTCCCGGGCGAGACGGTCCCGCAGCGGGGTGAAGTAGCCGGCCTCCGCGGTCGGGTTCCCGATGTCCCGGACGTCGTTCGTGACGATCGGTGGCTGCCACCAGAACGTGATCACGAGTAGTGCCGGGACGATCCGGGGCGAGAGGCGTACATAGCCCGCCAGCACCGGGAGGGCGAACATCACCGCGAGGCGGGTGGCGTTGAGGCCGACCGGGGTGTGGATCAGGGCGGACGCGAGCACCCCGGCCGAGGAGAGCAGCGCGCCGATCCGGATCGGACGGACCGGGACGAGCAGCGCCACGACGAGCCCGGTGACGACCGCGTGCAGCGTGTCGGTCCGGCTGATGTTCATCCACCCGCCGTCCCCGAAGAGCAGCACGCTCGCCGCGAGCGGCACGGCCGCCCCGGCACCGACGGCGAGTGCCCCGCCCCACCGCTCCGGCTGGACCCTAGGGGTGTCCGGGCCGGGTCGAGACACCCGTGGGAGCCAGCCAGTGAGCGTGGGCGTGCGTCGTGGCTGGTGCTCAGGGGTGTCCGGGGCGGGTCGAGACACCCGTGGGAGCCAGCCGGAGAGCAGGAGCGCGGCGGCGGCCAGGCCCAGGAAGAGACCGGCGACCGGGCTGGTGGCGGAGGTCAGGGCGGCGAAGAGCCCGGCGATCCACCGGAAGCGCGCCGCCTGGGTGAGCGCGACCAGGGCGGCGAGGCCGAAGCAGACGCCGAGGCCGTACGTGACCCGGCCGCTGATCAGGTTGCCGGCGACGGCGAGGACGCCGAGCGCCGCGCCCAGGGCGGGGCGCTCGGCGGCCGTCCGGCGCAGCAGCACGGTGAGCAGCACCGCGCCGGCGACCAGGGTGAGCGCGCCGGTGACGCGGACGCCGAGCACGGCCATCACCGGCTGGGAGACCAGGCTGTAGCCGAGCTGATCGACGCCGGAATACCAGCGCAGGTCGATCGGGGTGTACCCGTGCGCCGCGAAGAAGGCGGCGCGGGCGGTCTGGGCGGCCAGGTCCGAACCCATCGGCGGGGCCAGGAGGTAGCCGCCGGCCAGCGCCGCCGACACCAGCGCGATGATCCATTCCAGCCGGTGCCGTGCCCACATCCCGCCGACCATACCGGGTTGACCGGGGGTAGCAGCGCGTCACGGTAGGGTCATCGCCATGCCCCGTCCGCTCCTCGTCCGCCTCACGGGGCTCGCAGGTAGCAGCCTGTTGGCCGGGGCCGCCTATCTCGGCGGGGCGCGCGACCCGTGGGAACCGACGGTGACGCCGCGCACCGTCCTGGCCGGGGAGAACGGCGTGCTGCTGCCGCTGCTCTGGCTCGGCGGGACGCTCCTGCTGATCGGCGCGTGGCTGGCCGGACGGCGGGTGGTGCCCTCGGTGCGGTGGGCCTGGACGACGGCCGCTCTCTGGGCGCTGCCGCTGCTGCCGGTCCTGCCGCTGGGCAGCTACGACGTCTACTCGTACGCCTGCCAGGGCTGGCAGCAGGCCACCGGGCTCGACCCGTACGCCCAAGGGGTCGGCGGTTGTCCCTGGAGCGAAGCGGTCGCACCCACCTGGCGTGCCTCGACGGCGCCCTACGGTCCGGTCTTCCTCATCCTGGCGGCGGGCGCGGTGAAGCTGGGCGGCTCGCTGACCGGGACCGTCGCGCTGCTGCGGCTGATCGCGGTGCTCGGCGTGATCGCGATCGGCTGCTCTCTGCCGAGGCTGGCGCGACGGGCCGGTGTGCCGCCGGAGCGCGCGGTCTGGCTGGTGATCGCGTGTCCGCTGGTGCTGATCCATCTGGTCTCCGGCGCGCACAACGAGGCGGTGATGGTCGCGCTGCTGACCGGCGGCCTGGCGGTGGCGCTGAGCGGCGGTGCCCTGCTGGCCGGCGTGCTGGTCGGGCTGGCCATCGGGGTCAAGGCGACGGCAGGGGTGGTGCTGCCCTTCGCGATCCTCCTGATTCCCGGCTCGCGGTGGCGGGCGGCCCTGCTGGTGGCCGGTGGGGCGATCGGCGCGCTCGCGGTGGTCTCGATCGGCTCGGGACTCGGCCTGGGCTGGCTCTCCGGGCTCACCGGCAGCGGCGTCTCGGTGCAGTGGACCTCGCCGCCGACCGCGATCGGGATGACCCTGGAACTGCTCGGCGTGCCGCACGCGGTCACCGCGACCCGGGTCGCCGGGATGATCGCCCTGGCGTTCGTGCTGCTCAGGCTCTGGATCTCCGCTTTCCAGGGCAGAGATCCTTTCGTGTACGCCGGTTACGCGCTGGCCGCCACGGTGGTTCTCGCCCCGGTCTTCCATCCCTGGTACGCGCTCTGGCCCCTCGCCGTGCTGGCCGCCGTCCCGCTCCGGGACACCCGGTGGCTGGTCGTGCCCTGCGCGGTGGCCGCCGCGCTCTGCCTCCCGGACGGCTACAACCTGGCCCTGGCCACCAAGGCGCAGGGCGCGATCGGCATGACCGTGCTCGCCGGTTATCTAGCGTGGAAAGCTCTTCATGAAACGAATCGCGACTCTCGCCGGCCTGGTGTTGATCACTCTGGGGATCCTCTACCTGGCCGAGGCGCGTAACGAGTTCTTCGACTCGAAGGTCTACTACGGCGCGGTGCAGTACTGGTTCCGCGACCACGGGATGGTCTACGACTGGCTGCGCCCGGAGACCCCGTACGGGTTCACCTACCCGCCCTTCGCCGGTCTGGTCATGTTCCCGATGGCGTACCTGCCGTTCGAGGCGGTGGTGGTCTGCGCCACGCTCGCCACGGTGGCCACCACGGCCGTGCTGACCTGGTGGTTCGCCGGTCCGCTGATCCGCCGGCAGGGCTGGACCACGTGGTTCGCGCTCGCCGTCACGATCTGCTTCGCGATCAGCTTCGAGCCGGTCCGGGAGACGCTCACCTTCGGGCAGGTCAACACACTGCTGCTCACCCTGGTCGCCGGGGACATGCTGCTCGGCCTGGCGAAGGGGCGCCGCTGGGCCGGGGTCGGGATCGGGCTGGCCACCGCGATCAAGCTGACCCCGGGCGTCTTCATCCTCTACCTGCTGATCGCCCGGCGCTGGCGGGCGGCGGCCACCGCGATCGGCACCGCGACCGGGGCTACCCTGCTGGCCGGGGCGATCTTCCCGGACCAGTCCCGGGAGTTCTGGACGTCGGCGCTCTGGGACACCAACCGGGTCGGGCTGCTCTACTTCCTCTCCAACCAGTCCGAGCGCGGGTTCCTGGCCCGGCTGCCGATCGAGACCGTGGAGGCGAAGGTCTGGGCGGCGTGTGTGCTGGTCACGCTGGGGTTCTGGGCGTGGCGCGTGCGCCGGGCGCCGGACGACGTGATGGGTGGGCTGGCGCTGACCGGGGTGCTGGGGTGCCTGATCAGCCCGGTGACCTGGATCCACCACTGTGTCTGGTTGATGCCCGCGCTGTGGCGTACCTTCGACGTCGGCCTGACCTTGAGGCATCGCGGATTCCTGGGTCTGTCGCTCGCCGCCTACCTCTGGATGACCTCGCGGATCACCTGGATCTGGGAGAACCGGCCGCGCCCGCCGCTGGAACTGATCGGCGGGAATGCATATGTGTGGTTCAGTCTGGCTCTGCTGGTCTGGACACCCGTCGATACCCGCCGTTCGGCTGTCGTCCACGAGGCGGACAAGATCAGCGCGTAGGCAGAGGCCATGCTCCTACGCACGGTGGTCGCCTCGGTTCTGGTCCTGGCCTCTCCCGCGTCCGCACACGGCCGTGACGCTGGTTTTCGTCGGCTCTCGACATTTCCGGTATATCTGAATTCGTCCATCGATGACACCGCGTCGGCCGAGATCTCCACGGTCACCGAGGACGGCCGGACGGTCGTCTACACCGACAGCCCCGGCAGGCGGATCGGGTTCGTCGACATCACCGATCCGTCCCGCCCGGCCGCGCGGGGGACGCTCGCCGTCGGTGGCGAGCCGACCTCGGTGGCGCACCTCGGGCGGCTGCTGCTGGCCGGGGTGAACACCAGCGCCTCGAAGACGGATCCGTCCGGCAAGCTGGTCGTGGTCGACGCCACCACCCGGGCCGTGGTCCGGGAGCTGGACCTGGGCGGGCAGCCGGACTCGGTCGCGGTCGCGCCGAGCGGCCGCTACATCGCGGTCGCCATCGAGAACGAGCGGGAGGACGACGGCCCGCTCGGCGTCACGCCGCCCGGCTATCTCTCGGTGATCGACACCAGGTCCTGGACGGTCGCGAAGGTCGACCTGACCGGGCTGGCCGCCGACCCGGAGCCGGAGTACGTCAGCGTCAACTCCCGTGACGAGGCCGTCGTCTCGCTGCAGGAGAACAACCGGCTCGCGGTGGTGTCGCTCGCCTCCCGCACGGTCGTCCGCTCCTTCGACGCGGGCACCGTCACCGTGAACGGCGTCGACACCCTCGACGACGACCGGATCTCGCTGACCGGGTCGATCACCGCGAAGCGGGAGCCGGACGGGGTCACCTGGATCACCGACGACCTCTTCGCCACCGCGAACGAGGGGGACTACGAGGGCGGCACGCGCGGCTGGTCGGTCTTCTCGGCCCGGACCGGCACGGTCGTCTGGGACGCGGGCGACACGCTGGAGCACATCGCCGTCTCGTACGGGCAGTATCCGGACAAGCGCTCGGACGCCAAGGGCATCGAGCCGGAGAACGTGGCGTTCGCCTCCTTCCGCGGCGTCCCGTACGTTCTCGTCAACGCGGAGCGGGGGAACTTCACCGCGGTCTACGACGTGTCGAACCCGCGGTCGCCGCGATTCGTCCAGCTCCTGCCGACGACGAACGCGCCCGAGGGAGTGGTGGCCGTACCCGCACGGAATCTGATCGTGGTCTCCTCCGAAGAGGACGACGCCGCGATCGGGATCCGCGGCACCGTGCAGGTGTACGGGTTCGGTACTCCGGCCGGCACGCGGCTCCACTCGGTGGACGACATCCCGTTCGGCACGCTCTCGGCGCTCTCGGCGGTGCCCGGCACGACGAACCGGCTGGTCTCGGTGACCGATGCGGCCTACTCGCCGACGCGGATCCTCGGGCTCTCCACGAGCGGGGTCGTCGACTCCCAGCTGACCGTCACCAGGAACGGCGAGCCGGTCGGCTACGACGCCGAGGGCCTGGTGGCGCGGAAGGGCGGCGGCTACTGGCTGGCCGTCGAGGGCACCGGCGCGGGAAAGGAGCCGAACCTTCTGGTACGCCTGACCGCGGCCGGCGAGGTGCGGGAGGAGATCCCGCTCTCCGCCGACGTCGCGAACGCGGTGACCGGCAACGGGCTGGAGGGCGTCGCGGAGGCCGGCACGTCGGTCTGGGTCGCGGTGCAGCGCACGATCAAGGGCGACCCGGCCGGCACGAACCGGATCGGGCGCTACGACACGGTCACCGGGACCTGGTCGTGGCTGCTCTACCCGGCGGACGTCGCGCCGGTCGGCTGGAGCGGGCTCTCCGAGATCGTCGCGGTCGACGCGGACACCTTCGCGGTGATCGAACGGGACAACCAGCGGGGCACCCTCGCGTCGATCAAGAGGATCTACCGGTTCGACGTACCGGCCACCTGGACCGGCATCCCGATGGTGACCAAGACCCTGGTCGCGGACGTGCTGCCGAACCTGACCGCGGACAACGGCTGGGTGCAGGACAAACTGGAGGGACTGGCGATCGCCGGAGACGGCCGCTGGTACGCCGTGACCGACAACGACGCGATCGACGACGCCACCGGCGAGACGGTGTTCCTGGATCTCGGCAAGCTTCGCTGACACCGCCCCGGCGCTCGTATCAGCGCCGTGTCAGCGGCGGGGGTCACGGTGGCGGCATGGGATATGACACCTCCACCGCGATCCTCGCCGAGGGGCTGGTGAAACGCTTCGGCGCCACCACCGCCCTGAACGGCGTCGACCTCGCGGTACGCACCGGCACCGTCCTCGGCCTGCTCGGGCCGAACGGCGCCGGCAAGACCACCGCGGTCCGGGTGCTGGCCACCCTGATCCGCCCGGACGCCGGGCACGCCACGGTCGGCGGCTTCGACGTCGTCCAGCAGGCACACCAGGTCCGCGAGCTGATCGGCCTGACCGGCCAGTACGCGTCGGTCGACGAGACGCTCACCGGTACCGAGAACCTGATCATGATCGGCCGTCTGCTCGGGCTGTCCCGCGCCTCCTCCCGGCAGCGGGCACGCGACCTCCTGGACCGCTTCGACCTGGTGGCCGCCGCCGACCGCGCGGCCGGCCGGTACTCCGGCGGCATGCGGCGCCGCCTCGACCTGGCCGCCAGCCTGGTCGGCGATCCGCGGCTGCTCTACCTGGACGAGCCGACCACCGGACTCGACCCGCGCAGCCGCAACGACGTCTGGGAGATCATCCGTGGCCTGGTCGCCGGGGGGACGACCGTGCTGCTCACCACCCAGTACCTGGACGAGGCCGACCAGCTGGCCGACGAGATCGTGGTGATCGACCACGGCCGGGTGATCGCCACCGGCACGCCGGAGCAGCTCAAGGCCCGGACCGGAGCACAGACCCTCGCGGTACGCCCGTCCGCCCCGGACGACCTCGCCGCGCTGAAGGACGCGGTCGGGCGGGTCGCCGCGGGCCCGGTCGACGTCGCCGCCGACGTGATCACGGCGCCGGTCGCCGAACCCGGAGCCCTCACCCGCCTGGTCCGCGACCTCGACGAGCAGGGCCTGACCGTGGCCGAGCTCTCGCTGCGCAGCCCCAGCATGGACGAGGTCTTCCTGAGCCTGACCGGAGCCCCCGCATGACCACGATGGCGCTGCGCAACACCGGGACGCTGGCCTGGCGGACCCTGGTGCAGATCAAGCACAACCCGTTCGAGCTGATGGACTTCAGCATCCAGCCGGTGATGTTCCTGCTGCTCTTCACGTACGTCTTCGGCGGCGAGATCGCCGGGAGCCCGAAGGAGTACCTGGCCTTCGCCCTTCCCGGCATCATCGCCCAGAACCTGATCATCTCCACGATGAACACCGGCGTCGGCCTGAACACCGACATCAGCAAGGGCGTCTTCGACCGTCTCCGTTCCCTCCCGATCGCCCGTTTCTCCCCGCTCGCCGGCCGGATCGTCGCCGACGTGATCAAGCAGGCCTGGGCGGTCTGCCTGCTGCTCGCCTTCGGCGCCCTGCTCGGTTACCGGATCACCACCGGCCCGCTGCAGGTGCTCGCGGTCTTCGGCCTGCTGCTCACCTTCGCGATGGCCGTCTCCTGGGCGTCGGTCCTGATCGCGATGCTGGTCAGCTCCCCGGAGAAGGTCCAGATCTTCGGCTTCACGCTCTTCTTCCCGCTCACCTTCGCCAGCGGCGCCTTCGTCCACCCGGCGAGCATGCCGGGCTGGCTGCAGGGCTTCGTCAAGGTCAACCCGACCACGCTGCTCGCCGACGCGGTCCGCGGCCTGCTCACCGGCGGCCCGGTCGCCACCCCGGTCACTCAGTCACTGCTCTGGGCCGCAGGTTTCCTGCTGATCTTCGCTCCTCTCTCGGTCCGCGCCTTCCGCCGCCGGATCTAGCCCGGCGGCCTCCGTCGCCGGTTGCAGTCCGGCGGCCGCCAGCGCCGTCGGGATGGTCACCTCGTCGCCCCGGTGGAAGGCCGTCGCGAAGTCCGTGCCGCCCAGGGTGGCGCGGACTTCGCGTTCCACCGCGTCGGCGTCGCTGACCGTGTGGTCCACCGAGCCGCGTACCGCGACCGCCGCGCCGAGCAGCCGGGCGGCTCCCGCCGGGTCGCCCTCGCGGACCAGCAGATCGGCGAATCCGACCAGCACCTGCGCGATCACCGGGGAGTCCATCGACTCGACCGCGATGCGCAGCGCCCGCTCGTGCTGTGTGCGCGACGCGCCCAGGTCTCCCGCCGCCCCCTCGACCAGCCCCAGCGTGCTGCTCGCCATCGCCTTGAACTGTGGTGCGAGCGTGGTGTGCTCGATCAGCCCGACGGTGAGCTCGATCTCGCGCCGTGCCTCGTCCAGCCGGCCCTCGGCCCGGGCGATCGTCGCGCAGGCGTGGTGCACCGAGCCCATCACCTCCGGGATGCCGATCTCGAGCGCGTGCCGCCGGGCCTGCTTGAGCACCCGGTGCGCCTCCTCGCGCTCCCCGGCCAGCCAGAGCTGGTGGGCGAGCTTGGCGCCGATCTGCGGCAGGTCCTCCCGGATGCCCACCTCCTCGACCAGCGCGAGTGCCTCCCGCTGCCAGCCCACCGCCCGGCCGAAGTCACCACCGGCCGCGGTGAGGTCGGCCAGCGCGCTCAGCGTGAACCCGACACCCCACCGGTCGCCGACCGCCCGGAACCCGTCGAGCGCCGCGCGCAGGTCGGCCTCGGCGGTCTCGGCCGGCTCGCCGAAGTTGAGCCGGACCTGCCCGGTGATCATTCGGGCGATCGCGCGCAGCCAGGGGTCCGGGTCCTCGTAGAGCGCCGCGGCGAACTCCAGCACCGTCTCGTGCTCCGGCGACGAGTAGAGCGCCGAGACCGGTCCGAGCAGCCGCAGCCCCGGATGCCCGTCGGTGATCGGCTCGGCGAGCTCGCGGGCCCGGTCGAAGAACGTCTTGACCTCGGTGAAGCCCAGCTGCCCCTCGACGCCGTTGAGCGCGGCCAGGGTGTATGCCAGGGCCAGCTCCTCGTCGTCCGCCGGGCCGTCCAGCGCGATCGCGTCCAGGCAGAGCGCGGTGCCCTCGGTCCGGTGCCCGCAGAGCCACCAGTACCACCCCAGGTTCGCGACCAGCGCGATCGCCGTCGCCCGGTCACCCGCCGCGATCGCCGCTCGTACCATGGCGTGCGAGTTGTCGTGCTCGGTCCGCAGCCGTGCCATCCAGACCAGCTGCTCGCCGGTCCGCAGGTGCGGCTCCGCCTCCCGGGCCAGCGCCAGCAGCCACCCGGCGATCGCCCGGCGCATCGGCTCGCTCTCGCCGGCCTCGGCCAGCCGTTCCAGGCCGTACTCCCGGATCGTCTCGAGCATCCTGTACCGCCCGTCCGGGCCCAGGACCAGCAACGACTTGTCGACCAGCGCGCCGAGCAGATCCAGGTCGCCGTCGCAGACCTGCTCGACCGCGGCGACGTCGGCGCCGCCCGGGAACGCCGCGAGCCGCCGCCACAGCCGCTGCTCCGGCTCGGAGAGCAGGTCCCAGCTCCAGTCCACCACCGCGCGCAGTGTCTGGTGCCGGGGCAGCGCCGTCCGGCTCCCGCCGGTGAGCAGCCGGAACCGGTCGGTCAGCCGGTCGGCGAGGACCGCCGGCGGCAGCGTCCGGAGCCGGGCCGCGGCCAGCTCGATGGCGAGCGGCATGCCGTCCAGGGCGCGGCAGACCCGGACCACGTGCCCCGCGTTCCCGTCGGTCAGGGCGAGCCCGGCAGCCCGGTCCAGCAGCAGCCGCACCGCGGGATAACCGGCAGCCGTGGTCGCGTCCGCGTCCGGCGGTGGCAGCTCCAGCGGCTCGACCGGGTAGAGCCGCTCACCCGGGATGCCCAGCGGCTCCCGGCTGGTGGCGAGCAGGCGGAGTCCCGGCGCGGCCCGCAGCATCACGTCGGCGACCTCGGCTGCGGCCTCGATCAGGTGCTCGCAGTTGTCCAGGACGAGCAGCATCTCGCGCCCGGCCACCGCCTCCCGGAGCCGGACCAGCGTGTCCTTGCGCGCGCCGAGCACCACCCGGTCCTGGTGCGGCAGCGAGGTGAGAACGGCCTGCGGGACCTCGGCGGGATCGCGTACCGGAGCGAGCTCGACCCGCCACACCTCACCCGGCAGCCGGCCGCCGACCTCGACCGACAGGCGGGTCTTCCCGCTGCCGCCCGGACCGCTCAGGGTGACCAGCCGGTGCGCGCCGATCAGCCCGCGCACCGCGCCGACGTCGGCCTCTCGCCCGACGAAACTGCTCAGCTCGGCCGGCAGATTCCGGCGTGGCGTGTCCGGCCGTTCCCGCAGCAGCTCGCGGTGCAGTGTGGACAGCTCGGCCGACGGATCGGCGCCGAGCTGCTCGGCCAGCCGCCGCCGGGCCGCCTCGAAGACCTCCAGCGCCCGCCCCGGACTGCCGTCCCGTCGCAGCGCCCGGATCAGCAGCGCGACCAGCGGCTCGTCCAGTGGGTGCGCGGCGACCAGCCCCTCCAGCTCGGGGACCACGTCGCGATGCCGCATCTCGGCGGCGAGCCACGCCTTCCGCGCGGCGAGCCGCAGCCGTTCCAGCCGGATCGCGTCGGCCCGTGCCGCCTCCGGGAACTCCGGCTCCCCGCGCCACAGCCCGAGCGCTCCGCCCGGATCGGCGTCCGCCAGCCGCGCGAACCGGTGCGCGTCCACCCGATCCGGATCCAGGACCAGGCGATACCCGGCCGGGACCGCGTCGACGCGCAGCTCCGGGAGAGCACGCCGCAGCCGGGAGATCAGTGACTGCAATGCGTTCGGCGCACCGGCGGGTGGCTCGTCATCCCAGACGCCGTCGATCAGCCGCTCGGTGGAGACCACCCGCCCCGCGTCCAGGGCGAGCAGGACCAGCAGCGCGCGCAGCCGGGCCCCGGCGACCGGCACCGGTCGGCCGTCGTCGCCGAGCACCTCGAGTGGCCCGAGCAGCGCGATGTTCACGGGTCGAATTCTGCCTGCTTCCGTGGTCGCCGGACAGCCTGCCTGCCTGGTGTGCGGGTACCGGATAACCCCCGGGGGTTGGCTAGAGTCTTCCGGCGTGGAGTTCGAGGTGATGGCCGGAACACCTGGTCTGACGCTGGATCAGGTCGCGCACATCCTGGTACCGGGCCGTGGCCGCGCCGCCGACGGTTTCGGCATCACGCCCGAGGGCGCCGAGCGGGTCGCCGTCGCGGCAGCCCTCTTCGCCGAGGTCGTCGCCGCGCGGGACGGCGTGGTCGTCTGCTCCGGCTACAAGTCCCCGTCCGACCTCACGGGAGCGCCGTGGACCACGCCGGAGGCGCCCGGTGAGATCTTTCAGGGCCGGCCCGAGGCCGACGCGATGGTGGCCGAGCTGATCGCTTCCGGTCTCGCTTCCTCGCGCGTACGTCCGGAGCGCCATTCGCTGGACACCGTCACCAATCTCCTGCGCTCCGAGCACGAGGGCCACTTCGGCGACGCCCGCCCGGTCGCGATCGTCTCGCACCGCTCCCACCTGCGCCGCATCCTGTCGGTGATCGCCCCACGGACGCTGCGCCGGCCGTACCTCGGGGTGGC
The DNA here is from genome assembly GCF_040681165.1 of Actinoplanes sp. NPDC051851. Lineage (NCBI taxonomy): Bacteria > Bacillati > Actinomycetota > Actinomycetes > Micromonosporales > Micromonosporaceae > Actinoplanes > Actinoplanes sp. NPDC051851. Next base: position 67,322 of record NZ_JBFAYF010000022.1, read on the forward strand.
CGTCCCGCGCCCGGACACCCCGCCGAGCCGCCTGGTGACCCTGGCCAGCCTGATCGCCTGCGTCGGCCTGCCCACCGACCCGTCCCGCGCGATCGCGGCGGCCACCCGGCGTTCCGAGCTGCTCTGGTCCGCGACCCGCCCCTTCCCACGGTCGTGACATACCCGCCCGATGCCGAACGTCGTGACCCTCGCTATCGCAGCCGCTGCTCGACGATCAGGGTGACGCCGCCGTCGTCCTCGTCGAGCCAGTCCACGATCACCCCGGCGGCGGGCCCGACCGGATGCCGCACGCGCGAGCCCACCACCTGCTCCCGCGTGTACTCCGCCCCGAACCCCGGCTTCATCCGCATCTCGAACCGCACCGGCTCCGACATGTGTCTCCCTCCGATAGGCCCCGTACGTGAGAGAGAAGCTACGTCGCGTTCCCGCACCTCGCCCGGCCCCGATTCACGTTCACGCAGGTGAGCGCGGATGTGTGCACTCCCGGATTCCCTCGATGAGGTGACGACCGCTGCGGAGCCGGTGACCAGAGGGGTGCGAACGGCCGGGCGCCGCCGGCCGGGGCGCGTGACCCACCCGCCACCGAGCTCGACCGTGGCTGTTCGATCTCCACGGCGAACGTCGTCGAGAACGCCCGGGTGATGGCCGGTGGATGTTCGGTGACTGATCTGATTCGACCGGTCGTCAGGAAACAATAGGGTGGCGGGTCGAATTGCCGCGATCGTTCCTTGACGCGAAAGGGGATTCCTGCATTTTGGCCGGACCGGATCCTGTCTATACTTCCGCTCACCAATTTTCGCAGGACGTCCTCCTCTGAATATCAGCCTGAGACCTTATCGCTGGTCGGGGGTGAGCCCATTGAAGACCTTGTCTGCAATGTATCATCAGTGGAAAGCGGCTCGTCTCTGGTTGGTGGCTATGGTTCCGCTGCGTCAGCGGGTTGACTTCTATCTTGCGGCGGTGTCGGGCAGTAGGCTCTGGTACTTCAACTTCATGCTGACTCTCGTCTCGATCGTTTTCGGCCTGGCCACCATCTCGGGACGCTCGGGGGTGAAGATCTCGGCAGTGGTCCTTTCGTCGGCATCGTTCGTCATCTGGGTTGCCGACTGGATCCGGCATCGTGCGGCCAGTAGGAATCTGTCTCCGCGCGAGGTCCATCCGGCATTCAATGGGCTCAGGGTCGAGTCGGGCACCGTGATTCGATTCCCGCGGGTCGGTCCGGTGCGAGAAAAGTGGTTGGCCGAGCTGGCTCGCGAAAAGCGATTCGACGTGGCCGTCTCGTGGGACGAGATCGACTCCGAACTCCCCGGGACGAAGGCCAGATTCCGATGGTCGCGGCGGCGAAAAGAAATCTCCGTGAAGGTTCGGCCGTTTGTCAACGCGGTACTCGCGAACGTATACGAGCACAATCGTGGATCTTTATTCAACGGCAAGGTCGTGCGGCAGGACGAAGATTTGAGCGCGGACGTCCTGCGGTCGGAGAAGGGGACTGTAAATCTTAGTCGAACTCGCTACTTTTCCATGGTGGTAACCAACTATCTGGTGGAGCGAGACCTGGTCGACGGGAAGGGAAGGGTCGTCTTTCGAGGCTCGTCGTTGGTGACCGGAGCGCCGGGTGATCCGCTCGAAACTCTGAAGGAGAGTAGTCTCGCCAACGTCATCGGAGCCAGTACGCTGGCTTTCGCAGAAGATAATCTTGCGGTTCTGGTCCGCCAGTCGAGCAATTCCCTTTCGAGTGGCTTGCTGTGGGCGCCAGGTTCCGGATCCATGGATCTTCGTGACGTGCGAAGCCTTCGTTTTGTTCGGTCTCAGCCTCTGGCTGCGATCATACGGGCGACGATGGAGCGTGAGTTGACGGAGGAGGCTTCGCTGCAGCCGGATGAGATCATGTGGACCGAGATCAATGGCTATTTCCGTTGGGTCAACAAGGGCGGGAAGCCGGAGTATGTCGGCGTGACTCGGTTGCAGGGGAACGCCAACGACTTCAAGGGCCGGAGAGTGCGGCTCACGGAACGAGGATACGTCGACTCGGTGGAAACCGTGACGATCGACCTGGAACGCCTGATGGCGGAACCGAGCAGCCTTCGATGCATCGAGAGCGAGGAGGTGCGGGTCGCCGTCTCCATGCCGCTGTTCATGTGCTTGAGGGCTTTCGGCAGGAGGCTGCAGTCGGACGAACGGCTACGGCGACAGTTCATTCCGTCGAGACGTTAGCGGCTCATCTCGCACAGGGACGGCCGTGCTCTCGTGCCCGGCCCGTGCTGCCGGTCCTGTTCATGCGTCACGGAAATGGATACCGTCGTGGTGTCGGATCGCAGGGGAGGGATCCTCCGCCGGCGCGTCGGGCACGCGGGTGGCGAAGGTCTTGTCCATCTCGAAGACCGCGACGAGAGTTCCCACCTGTGGTGCGGCGTCCTCGTTCTGTCGGCCGGGCGCTGGTTCTGAGGCGACGGTGACCCGCACTATCGCTCTCCACTGGTTCGCTTGTCGTCCCAGCCGTAGCGCAGGGTCCAGATATGGCCGGGCATGACGTGGATGCAGACCTCGATCGGCTGGCCGCCGGCGGTGTAGGCGGATACGTGGTGGGCTGCGATGTCGGTCGGCGGTGCTCCCGGCGTACGCGAAACGGCGGCCATGTCGGCTGGGAGCCGAGCATGACCGCCGTTCCTCACGCTGTGCCCGCGCTGGGCCCGAGATCAGACCAGCGAGCAGAACCGCTGGTCAGGACCTTGGTCAAGGTCAGACGTTGTAGTACATCTCGAACTCGTGCGGGGTGGGGCGCAGGCGGACCGGGTCGATCTCGTTGGTGCGCTTGTAGTCGATCCACGTGGAGAGGAGGTCGTCGGTGAAGACGCCGCCGGCGGTGAGGTAGTCCTGGTCGTCCTCGAGGGAGTTGAGGACGGCGTCCAGGGAGCCGGGGACCTGCTTGACGCTGCCCCACTCCTCCGGCGGCAGATCGTAGAGGTCCTTGTCGATCGGGGCCGGGGGCTCGATCTTGTTCTTGATGCCGTCGAGGCCGGCCATCATCTGGGCGGCGAACGACAGGTACGGGTTGCTCGACGGGTCCGGGACGCGGAACTCGACGCGCTTGGCCTTCGGGTTGCTGCCGGTCACCGGGATGCGGGTGCACGCGGAGCGGTTGCGCTGCGAGTAGACCAGGTTGACCGGGGCCTCGTAGCCGGGGACCAGGCGCCGGTACGAGTTGACGGTCGGGTTGGTGAACGCGAGCAGCGACGGCGCGTGGTGCAGCAGGCCGCCGATGTACCAGCGGGCGGTGTCCGAGAGGCCCGCGTAGCCGGTCTCGTCGTAGAAGAGCGGCTCGCCGCCGAGCCAGAGGCTCTGGTGGGTGTGCATGCCGGAGCCGTTGTCGCCGAAGAGCGGCTTCGGCATGAACGTCGCCGTCTTGCCGTGCTCCCAGGCGGTGTTCTTGATGATGTACTTGAAGAGCTGCATCTGGTCGCCGGCGTGCAGCAGCGTCGAGAACTTGTAGTTGATCTCGGCCTGGCCCGCGGTGCCGACCTCGTGGTGCGAGCGCTCGACGGTGAAGCCGGTGTCGACCAGGCGGCGGACCATCGCGTCGCGCAGGTCGGAGTAGTGGTCGACCGGGGAGACCGGGAAGTAGCCGCCCTTGTACGCGGTCTTGTAACCGCGGTTGCCGCCCTCCTCCTCACGGCCGGTGTTCCACGCGCCCTCGACCGAGTCGATGTAGTAGAACGCCTGGTGCGCGGAGGTCTCGTGGCGGATCGAGTCGAAGATGTAGAACTCCGCCTCGGCGCCGAAGTACGCGGTGTCGGCGATGCCGCTGGACGCGAGGTAGGCCTCGGCCTTCTTGGCCACGTTCCGCGGGTCACGCGAGTACGCCTCGCGGGTGAACGGGTCGTGGATGAAGAAGTTCAGCGCCAGCGTCTTCTGGATCCGGAACGGGTCGATGAACGCGGTCGCGACGTCCGGCAGCAGCATCATGTCGGACTCGTGGATGGCCTGGAAGCCGCGGATCGAGGACCCGTCGAAAGCCAGACCGTCGGTCGCCACACTGTCGTCGAACGACTCCACCGGGATGTTGAAGTGCTGCATCACGCCGGGGAGGTCACAGAACCGTACGTCGACGAACTTGACGTCCTCGTCTTTGAGGTATCGAAGGAGTTCCTCGGGATTGGCGAACACACGTCCTCCTGGCACAGTTTTCCGATACCGGGCGGCATGAGCCGCCACCTGGCAAGGCTGGTCGCGACGTTATGGGTACGGAGTTGCCCCGGCGTATCCCTATTGTTTCCGCCGTGTTACGTAACCGGATGATCAGGCACGGCGCGAGCGCGAGGCCGACCCTCGGACCCTATCGCGTACGCTCGGAGGCCGTGGCAGCTTCCGCGAACGACGCCCCGGTGGCCCCGGCCGGGGCGGAACCGGCCGGTGGCGGGGCGCGACTGGTCGCCCTGCTGATCGACTGGGTCTCGTGTCTCCTGATCGCCAGCCTCTACCAGGACCCGCGCCAGGTCGCGTGGCCGGCGGTCGCCGTGCTGATCCTGATGAACACGGTTTTCATCGGGGTGTTCGGCCAGACGCTGGGGATGCGGCTGGTCCGCCTGCAGTGCGTGGCGTTCGCCGACGGCGGGGCGATCGGGCTGGCGAAGGGCCTGGTCCGCGCGGTCCTGCTGGCGGTGGTGGTGCCCGCGATGATCAGCGACGGGATGGGGCGTGGGCTGCACGACCGGGCGGCCGGCTCGATCGTCGTCCGCGCCGTGTGACCGTTCCGCGTGCTCACCGCCCGCCGCCCAGCGCCCGTTTGATCTCCGGTTCGTAGCCCGGGTCCTCCCGCCTGTTGGTCACCACGCCACCGCCCGGGGTCGGCACGTCGAACGCCTGCTCGTCGGTGACGATGCCGCGCTCCTCGTCCTCCTCCGGCCGTACCGGGATCGGCCTCCCGGTCGTCCGCCGCCTGCTGAGCTCGGGCGCCACCGTCTCCGGTGGGGCCCCGCTCGCGGCCGGGTTGCGCAGCCCGGGTGCCACGTCCCCGGGTCGCGGCCCGTGTGCCGCCGACGGTGCCTCGACCGTTCCTGATCCTGCACCGGACCGCGCCCGCTCCGCGCCGAAGAAGTCGGCCCACGCGGGACCGCTCCTCTCCACTGGGGGAGTCTCCCGACGTCGCGCCGGTTGCGGCGGCGTCCCGGGTCCGACCGGCCGGTTCAGCACCGGCGGCGCCGCCCCCTCTGGCCGGAATGGATCACCGCCGCCTGCCGGCGCGGCCGGATGCAGCTCCGCGGTGCTTCCGGGCGGTCGCCGCGCACGGTTCCGCTGCGGATTTCCGAGTACGGGCGGAGCCGTCCTGCCGGAAGGCCGCCCGACGGTCTCCTCGCCCTCGGCCGGCGTACCGGGAACCCGACCCCGCTCCTCCCCGCGGCGCCGGTCGCTCGGCCGGACCGGCGGCGGGGGCGTGCGGTCGCCCGGATGCCCACTGCGGCGCAGCATGCGCCCCGGCGGCTGCCCGAACCCGGGCGGCGGCTGCTTCCCGCGCCCGAACGATCCCCGCCCGAGCTGCCCCGGGTTCAGCGGCGCGGTCGGCGCGGTCGGCGTGATCGGCACCCGGCCGCTCCCGGGCGCGCCGGGCGGGAGACCCGGCGGACGGGTACCGGCGTTCCCCGGGACCGGCGAGGGCAGTCCCGGCGGGAGTACGGGTAGTCCCGGCGGCAGCTCAGCGGCCTGGACGGGCGGTTCGGGCAGAGCCTGCGGGCCCCCGGGGTCCGGACCGCCGGAGGGCTGTCCCGTGCCGGCCGGCGGGTTCTCCGGCGCCGGGGTGTCCCCGCCCGGGTCCGCGGGGAACGCCACCGGGATCGTCGGCGGGGGCGCCGGTGATCCGCCGCCGGGCGGGAGCTCCGCCGATGACGGGCCGCCCGGGCCGCCCGGGACGTCCAGCACCGCGTTCATCGGGCGGACCGGCGGGCCCACGCCGCCCGCCATCCTGCCGATGTACTCGAAGAGCTCGTCGCCGTACCGGTGGGCGAGCGCCTGCGCCTCCCGGGTGAAGTCCGCGGTGACGCCCCGGACGTCGTCCCGGATCTCCTCCTTCTCCGCCTCCGACCAGCTCCACGAGGTGCTGTTCAGGAACTTGCCGAGGTGCTCGAAGACGTTGACGCTCTGCGCCTCCCGCAGCTTCTGTTCGTAGCGCCGGAGCAGGTCGTCGATGTCGCGCCGGGCGTCGGCCGTGACGTTCACCAGGTGCCGCAGCGTGGTGACGTTGTTCTGCGCGGCGTCCATCCAGACGTCGAGGTAGGCGAGCGCCGTACCGGGGCCCATCCGCAGGAACGCGTCCCGGGCGCCCGGCGACCTCCAGTGCTCCCGTTCCAGCACTTCGCTCCGCGCGAGGACGTACGACCGGACCTCGTTCAGCAGCGTCCAGGAGTTCTGCCACTGCTCGGCGAGGGCCGCGATCCGCTCCGGGTGCATGTTGTGGAACCGGCGCCCGATCGCCTCGATCGTGGTGCCGTTGCCCTCGCCCGGCGGCTCGGTGAGCACCACCCCCGACTGCGGATGATCGCCGTAGTGCAGCTGCCCGCTGTACGGGCTGTACCCGTAGTGCGGGTCGGCGGTGGCGCCCCAGTAACCGGCCATCGGGTTACCCGTTCGCCCGCGGGTCGTCCGGGTCCCCGATCAGGTCGCCGGTGACCCGGGTGTCGCCCTCGGCCAGCGCCTCCAGGTACGTCCGGCCGACGCCGGCGGGCAGGCCGTCCGGCCGGGGGACGGACGTGTCGCCGTACGCGAAGAGCACGTCGGTCAGGGAGGCCGCCGCCGCGGCGTCACCGGACTCGTACATGTCGGCGATGGTCTGTGCCGCGCAGCCGATGTTCAGCAGCGAGCGGCCGAGGTTGTCGAGGTAGGTGGTGAACTCGCTCGCGTTCGCGGTGATCCGGTCGCGGAGGACCGCCGCCTCGCCGAGCACGTCGCCCTCCCAGGCGGTGACCGGCAGGTCGTGGAGGTCGCTCAGGTGAGTGCCGCGGCCGGCCAGGTCCCGCTGTGCGCCCCGCATCAGCCCGGCGTACCCGCGCATGCCGTCGAGGTCGGCCTCGACCGCGGGACCGTCGCCCGGCCAGGCGGCGGTGTTCGCGCCGGTCTCGTTCGCGAACGGTTCGTCGGATTCCATCAGGCCTCCCCGGCGGTCGTATCCGGGCCACCGATGGCCATCGCTGTGTGACGACCGGGTGACGCTGGAGAGTACGCCGACGTCAGCGAGCCGGTTCGAACCGAATCAGACCGCCGGGTGTACGGGGAGACATAGCCAGTATCGACGCTCTCGGCGTGAATCGAGGTGAACCGCCTTGTCGGGAACTCCGGGTATGGGCCGGGTCCATGCCACTCAGGAACAGTTGAACGCGATGGCGCAGCGGTGCGAGGACACCGGCCAGAACGTGGCGCGGGGCATGGCCCAGCTGCTCGATCGCATCCAGTCGCTCGGTGGGGGCGGCTTCCAAGGCAGCGCCAACACGGCGCTCCAGGGGGTCTCGGTGCAGCTCGACGACGGCCTGACGAAGATCGTCAACGCCCTCGACGAGCTCGCCGGGAAGATGAGCAACGCCTCCACCCAGTACGGCGTCCACGACGAGGACGCCGCCCGGGAGATCCATGCCGCGGCCGCGTCCGCCGGTGACGGCTCCGTCCTCAGCATCCTGCGCGGCGTGTAGCCGAGATCGGGGAGACCACCATGAGCATCACCTACGACTTCGGCCGGATCGGCGACGTCGCCCTCGCCATCGGCACCTTCGAGGGGCAGATGGACCGCGAACTGAACGACCTCTACACCGCCTTCACCCAGCTCTTCGCGCAGGACTGGACCGGCTCCGCCGGCACCGCGTGCGACGAGGCGCGGCAGAAGTGGAACCAGGGCGCCACGGAGATCAAGAACGCGCTGGCCGGTGTGGGCGTCCGGCTCGGCGCCTCGGCCGAGCGGATGCAGCAGATCGACCAGCAGATCGCCTCCGGGATGTGAGTGAGACCGTGGCCGGGATCTCCGGGCGACCCGGGCCGTGATGAGATCGCCGGATGACGCTGCGGCTGCTGACGTTCAACGCGCTCTTCAAGGGTCATGTCCGGGAACGTCTCCGGGCGCTCGGCGAGATCCTGGAGACCTCGGACCACGACGTCGTCTGCCTGCAGGAGGTCATGTACCGGGCGGACGTCCGGTTGCTCCGGGACGCCGCACCCTCCTACCGCCACCGGGTGTGCCGAGGGCCGGTGGTCCTCCAGGGTGGGCTGGTCGTCCTCTCCCGGCTGCCGGTCACCGGCTCCCGGTTCGTACGGTTCCCGATGACCGGCCCGGTCCGGCCGGAGTTCCTGATGCGCAAGGGCGCCCTGATCGTCACCGTCCAGAGTGGTGGCACGAGCGTGGACGTCGTCAACACGCATCTCTCGGCCAACCGGGACGACGACTGGTCGGCGGAGAACCGGTACACCCGGGTCGCCCGGGCGGAACTCGCGGTCGTCAGCGGGGAGATCAGCGGGCCGACCGTGGTGACCGGTGACCTCAACCTCCCCCGTGGCTCGGCGCCGCTGACCGATTTCATCCACCGGAACGGGCTGCACGACCTCATGGCCGGGGATTCCCGGCCGACCTATCGGCCCACCGCCGCGTGGCCCGACCCGCCCGCTTTCGATCACATTCTGGCGAGCGACGGGATCACCGGCACGGCCGACCTGGTCCTGCGGGAGGAGACGACCGCGGCGGGCGACTTCCTTTCCGACCATTTCGGCGTACGGGCGGAGCTGAGCCTGTCGAGGTGACCGGGGTCAGCCGAGCCGGACCCACTCGGCGGTGGTGACCTCGGCGGCGGCCGGGGCGGTGACCGCGGCCTGCTCGCCGAAACCGCTCAGCGTGAACGTGGCGTCGAGGGCGAGCGGGACGGCCGGGTGGACGGTCCCGTCGCCGGTCACGCCGCCCGCCCGGTCCGCGTCCCACATCATCGAGGCCTCGACGTGCAGCCGGCGCAGGCGTCCCTCGTCGTCGAGCCAGATGAACATGTCCAGCGGGGCGGCCATGGTGGTGAAGAGGTCGTCGACGGGGGTACCGAAGGGCAGCGGGCACCGGCCGTGGCCGGCGTAGCAGGTGTGGCGGTACTCGTCCGGGGCGTCCGGGACGTCCGGGGTGATGTCCTGGACCGCGTCGCCGGCGCCGAGCTCGCTGATCCCGGAGACGAACGGCAGCCACGTGGTGACGTCGGCGAGGTTCAGCTGCGGGCTGGAGTACCGGTCGCCCCAGACCATGCCGGTCTTCGCGGCGTCGAACCAGGCTCTGCCGTCGCCGGCGGAGAGCCGCTCGGAGCTGTAGTAATCGGCGTCCCCGAGGTGCACGCGGCGGGCGGAGATGGTGGGGTTCGCCGTGCCGGCGGCGGACATCTTCGCGTACGTGGTGCTCCAGCCGGGCGAGTCACCGAACTGGACGGAGCTGACGCCGGACCAGTCGCCGATCAGGCCGCCACCGCGCAGCGAGGCGGTGAAGTCGACCCGGGCGTTCTTCGCGGCGGCGAGCTGGGCGGAGACACCGCTGAGTCTCGCGTACGCCTCGTCGCGCTCGTCCGCGTACCCGGCGCCGGAGAGCCTGTTCCCGCTGGCCACGTCGTAGACGACGACACCCAGCAGGACGACGGCGACGAGATAGATGAGGATCCGTTTCACGACAGCACAGGGTAACGCCCCCGCGCCTATCATCGAGGGGTGCTGCGCCGATGGGTGAACGCCGCGGTGCTCCTCGCGGCGGCTCTGCTTCCGGTGGCTCTGCTTCCGGTGGCTCTGCTTCCGGTGGTCCTGCTCCCGGGGAGTCCGGCGTGGGCGGCCGACTGCGCCACCGCCGGGCGGCTCACCGACGAGACGCCCTGGTCGCGCGGGTTGCTCGCGATCGACGACGTGGTACCGCTGAGCCGTGGTGGCGGGGTCACCGTGGCGGTGCTCTCCACCGGGGTGCTCGCGGCGCACCCGCAGCTCCGGGGACACGTCCTCGGCGCGGCCACCACCGACTGTGCCGGGATCGGTACGCAGGTGGCCGGGGTGATCGCGGCGCGGGAGAGCGACGCGGACCCGGTGATCGGGCTGGCCTCCCGGGCCGAGATCCTGGCGATCCGGGTGGCCGCCGACGACGGGACCACCGGGGCGGGTGAGCTGGCCACCGGGATCAACGACGCGGTGCGACAGGGCGCCGCCGTGATCGTGGTCGCCGCACCGGTCTATCAGGACAGCCGGCGGTTGCGGAACGCGGTCGCGGACGCGGTGGCGGCGGACGTCGCCGTGGTCGCGGCGGCCGGGGAACGGGGTGACGCGGCGGGCGGGAATCCGGTGCCCTATCCGGCGGCGTACCCGGACGTGATCGGGGTCGGGGCGATCGACCGGGACGGGCGGATCCTCGCGACGTCCGGGCACGGGGAGTACGTCGACCTGGTCGCCCCCGGAGTGGACGTGCCGACGCTGCAGGGCGGGGACGCCGGTGGCGTGGTGGAGGCGGACGGTACGGCGGTGGCGGCCGGGTTCGTGGGCGCCACCGTGGCGCTGGTCCAGGCCCGGACCGGGGAACGGGACGTGGCGCGGCTGACCCGTACGCTCCTCGCGACGGCGAGCCCGGCGGTCACCGGGGAGGCGTTCGGGGCGGGGGTGGTGAACCCGTACGCGGCGATCACCGGGCACGCGACGACGGCGCGGGCGCGGGCTCTGCCGGGGGTCTCGGCGGTGGCGCCGGAGCGGACCGGCGCGGAGAACCGGCGGCGGGCGGTCGCGCTGACCGGGGCGGCCGTCGCGGCGATCGTCGTGGTCGTGGTGCTGATGGTGGGCGGGGCGGTCCGGCGCAGCCGCCGGCGGCACTGGCGGCCGGGACTGGCGGCACCCCTGCCACGCCGCGTCGAACCGGTCGAGCCGGGACCACCGGTGATGCTCCTGGCGGAGAGGATCACGGATTGACGGCCCGGGCGGCCGCGGCCGGGTCCAGCGTCGCTCCGGCCGGGAGCGCGCCGAGCAGCGCGGTCGGCACCGCCGTCGCCGTGCCGGCCGAGTACCCGAGACGGGACAGGGCGTCGGCGTCCGGCACCGCGAAGCGCAGGCCCACGTCGGTCACCAGCGCATAGCCGGCCGAGCCGGGGATCCGTACCAGAGCGAACCTGCCCGCGGGAACCTGAACCGCGTCGGCGAGCGCTCGCCCTTCCGAGGTCGCGCCGGTGGTCGGCACCGCGTCGGCGAGGCCCGCGGCCGGACCACCCACCAGGATGGACGGAGCGGCGGCGGCGTCCCGGGTGATCGCGCAGACGGTCTCGCCGGAGCCGACCGTGGCCAGCTTCGGCGGATCGGCGGGCGCCTGCTTCGCGGTGGTGTCGGCGTCCGCGGTGAGCTGCGGGAACCCGGTGACCTCGGCGACCGGAACGGTGATCGGGCTCGCGGGGAAGGCGGCGTAGAGCACCCGGCGCTGCACCGGGGTGATCGGCAGCACGCCGTCGTCGAGGACCAGGTAGAACTGGGTGCCGCTGCCGGTCTCGACGCTGAGCACGTCGCCGTTGCGGAACCGCCCCACGGCGCCGGACACGTCGCCGCGGCCGGTTACCCGGGGCGCGGCGATGTCGGCGCCGGCCGGGATCGTGTTCAGCCAGGCGGTGCCCACCGGGATCGCGGTGACCGCGCCGTAGAGGGCCGGGACGGTGGTCCGCGCGTCGGCGAGGTCGTGCTTGAACCCGTGCCAGATCAACTGGGTGTCGCCGCCGGCCGGGTCGGTGACCAGCAGGCCGCCCTCGCCGAGCGCGGTGCCGCCGGTCGCCGCGGTGCCGACCAGCAGTGTCGAGACGGGATCGTCGCCGGGCGCCACACACATGCTCCACGGCAGGCCGACCCGCCGGTCGGCGGCGGGCAGCGAGGCGGGCGCGCCGGCGATCCCGATGGTCACCCCGCGCGGCGCCCCAGCCAGCGACGACGCGGCGATCCGGTAGACGGTGGGGTCGGGGCGCCCGGCGGCGAGCTTGGCCGAGGCGAGGTTGAGCGCCGGGTTGAGCCGGCCCTGAAGGTAGACGAAGGCGGCGCCGGACTCGCGCTCGATCACCACCGAGCCCTCGCTCTTCCAGTCGTCGGTGCCGGCCCCGGTGAGCAGGCCGTGGATGCCGAAGCCGGCGCCGATCAGCACGGCCAGCATCAGCCCGCCGAAGAGCGCGCCGACGCCGCGGCGCAGCGGCGACTGGGCCGGATCGGTCTCGCGCATCACGAACGCCGAGATGACCCGCTGGTTCATGAACTGGTACGACTGCAGCTGATCGCGCCGGGAGGTCACTCGCGTTTCACCCGCCTCACTCGCCGTACCAGCCGTACTCGCCGCACCAGCCGCACTCGTTTCACCCGCCGATCGAGGAGAACAGCCCGCGGATGTCGTCGAAGACGCCGATCACCGCGCACGCCAGCGGGATCAGCGCCATGATCGCCAGGATGTCCAGCACGTCGGCGGCGCGTCCCAGGTACGGCGAGGGCCGCCGCCGGCTGAAGATCAGCGTGGCCGGCAGCGCGACGGCACCGGCCAGCACCGCGCCGGCCAGCAGCACCAGGCCGGGGAGCGCGCCGGTGAGCACCCCGCCGGCCCCGAGTATCACCGCCCCGGTCAGCCCGGCGGCCAGCAGCGGGACGCGCTGCCACGCCGTCGGCAGGAGACGCGCCCGTAGCAGCAGCGCGGCGATCGCGGCGACCATGAGCAGCACCGCGGCGAGGCCCGGCCCGGTCAGGATCAGGTAGGTCATCGCGGCGACGCTGCAGAACGCGGCGGAGAGCAGCAGCCCGGTCAGCACCTCGGCGGAGCGGACCACGGCGGCGAAGACGTCGGCCCGGCGCGGCACCGGGCGGTCCTCGAGGATCTCCTCGGCGCGGCTGGGCAGCTCCGGGAAGGGCAGCCGGCCGAGCCAGCCGGCCAGCACCGGATAGCCCGGGAGCAGGCCGATCGCGGTGGTCAGCGCGACCGCGGCGGCGCCGTCGGCGGACATCCCGGCGAGGGCGAGCAGCCCGGCGAGCAGGCCGGTCAGCGCGGCGGCGGCACCGGCCACCGGGAGCCGGGCCGGGCCGGCCACCGCGGCGTGCCCGATCACGCCGGTGACCAGCAGCACCGCACTGCCGAGCAGCAGGGCGGGCCCGCCGATGTGCAGGAACCCGGCGCCCGGATCGGCGACCAGCCAGGCGCCGCCGAGGAACGCGTACGGCAGGCCGCTCGCGGCGACCACCCCTCCGGCGCCCGCGTCGGCGAACGCGCGGGAGAGCAGCACGCCGGCCACGGTGAGGCCGAGCGCCACGGCGATCGCCAGGACCGCGGGCAGCGCCGAGCCCGCGCGAGCGCCGCCGAGACCGATCAGCCCGGTCAGGGCGGCGGCCGCGGTGACGGTGAGCCCGGTACGGCGGGTCGCCGCGGCGTCCCACGGCCGCGCGGCCCGGCGGGCACCGCTCGCGATCACCTCGACCACGTCGTCGTACGCGGGCTCGGGCCAGTCCTCGCGGGCCGGGCCGAGATGCAGCAGCTCGCCGTCGCGGACACCCTGCACGGCCAGGTTGCGGTGCGGCTCCAGGGCGGCACCGGTGGACCTGCGGAGCACCCAGCCACCGCCCCGCCCGGCCGGTTCGGCGTGCTCACCGAGCGCGCCCTCGGCGTGCCGGAGCAGGTGCGGCAGCAGTTCGGCGACGACCATGGTGTCCGGGAGCGCGACGTCCATCCGGCGGGTCGGCGCGGCGATCGTCACCCGGGCCAGGCTCGGGCCACCAGGCGCGGTCAAGCGGTCACCTCCCGTGAGCGAACGCTGTCGGCAATCAACCTAGCAGGGCATCGATGGCTAGGATGGGTGTCGACTATCCACCGTCGGGGGGAGAGCCGGCGTGACCGTCACCATCGTCAAGCGGCCCCCGCGGCGGCCCGCTCCGGTGATGCCCTCCGGCGAGGTGCTGCTCGACCCGCCGCCGGAGCTGCCGCCGCCAGCCGGCAAGGGCTGGACGCGGATGCTGATGGTGCTGCCGATGGGCGCCGGCGCCGCGGCGATGGGCCTGATGATGGGCGCGCAGCGGGGCGGCCCACTGACCTATGTGTCCGGTGCGATGTACGGCGTCTCGGTCCTCGGCATGATCGCGATGATGGCCACCGGCACCGGCGGCCCCGGCAAGCGCGAGATGATCGAGTCCCGCCGGCGGTACCTCCGGCACCTGTCCCTGCTCCGGGCCCAGCTGCGCGCCACGATCCGCAGGCAGCGGGAGGCGCTGTACTACCGCAACCCGGACCCGGAGACGCTCTGGACCCTCGTCGGCGGCGGCCGCCTCTGGGAACGCCGCCGCGGCGACGCCGACTTCACCGTGGTGCGCATCGCGGTCGGCGCGCAGGAGGTGGCCACCCGGCTGGTGCCGCCGCAGACCAAGCCGGTGGACGAGCTGGAGCCGCTCTGCGCGACGGCGCTGCGCCGGTTCGTGAACACCTACTCGGTCGTCCCCGATCTGCCGGTCTCGGTCGCGCTGCGGGACTTCTCGCACATCTACCTGCGCGGCGGCGAGGAGGCGGTGCGGTCCTTCACCCGCGCGCTGATCGCCCAGACGGTCACCTTCCATGCCCCGGACGACCTGCGGATCGGCGCCTGCGTGCCGGACGGCCGGCGCGGCCTCTGGGAGTGGGCCAAGTGGCTGCCGCACGCCCAGCACCCGGACCGGACGGACGCGGCCGGCCCGGTCCGGCTGGTCGCCCCGAGCGTCCCGGCCCTGGAGGCGATGCTCGACGACGTGCTGGTCAACCGCTCCCGGTTCGACCCGGCCGGCCCGGCGGCGCCCGGGCCGCACGTGGTGGTGGTGATCGACGGCGGCTCGACGGCCGGCTCCGACCACCTGATGACCGAGGGCGGGGTGGCCGGAGTGACCATCCTCGACCTCTCGGCGCCGCCGCCCCGGCTGCTCGACGACGGCTCGGTGATCCTGGAGATCGGCGCGGACGGTACGGTCACCGGCACCACGATGGACGGTTCCACCACGGTCGGGCGGGCGGACGGGATCGGCCTGGTCGACGCCGAGGTCCTCGCGCGGGAGCTGGCCCCGCTGCGGCTCTCCGCGGCGTCGTACGGCGAGCAGTCCGCGATCGCGCAGGACATGGGCCTCGCCGAGCTGCTGGAGCAGGCGGACCCGTACCGGATCGATCTGGCGGAGCTCTGGGCGAGCCGTCCCAACCGGGACCGGCTGCGGGTGCCGATCGGGGTGGGCGTCGACGGGCGCCCGGTCGAGCTGGACCTCAAGGAGTCCGCGCAGGACGGGATGGGCCCGCACGGGCTGCTCGTCGGCGCGACCGGCTCCGGCAAGTCCGAGCTGCTGCGCACGCTGGTGCTGGCGCTCGGCCTGACCCACGACCCGGAGATCCTCAACTTCGTGCTGGTCGACTTCAAGGGCGGCGCCACCTTCGCCTCGCTCGACCGGCTGCCGCACACCGCCGCGATGATCACCAACCTGGAGGGCGAGCTGCCGCTGGTCGACCGGATGCTCGGCGCGATCTCCGGCGAGCTGACCCGGCGGCAGGAGCTGCTGCGCAAGGCGGGCAACTACGCGTCGCAGCGGGACTACGAGCGGGCCCGGTCGGCCGGTGTGCCGCTGGCGCCGCTGCCCAGCCTGCTCCTCATCGTCGACGAGTTCTCCGAACTGCTCAGCGCGCGGCCGGACTTCATCGACATGTTCGTGCAGATCGGGCGGGTGGGCCGGTCGCTCGGCGTGCACCTGCTGCTCGCCTCGCAGAAGCTGGAGGAGGGGCGGCTGCGGGGGCTCGAGTCGCACCTGTCGTACCGGATCGGGCTCCGGACCTTCTCGTCGATGGAGAGCCGGGCGGTGCTCGGGGCGCCGGACGCGTACGAACTGCCGCGATCCCCGGGGCACGGCTATCTGCGTACCGGAACGGAGGGTTTGATCCGGTTGAAAGCGGCCTATGTCTCGGGGGCGGTGCGACGGGACGGGGCGGTCGGCGCCGGGGGAGACAGGCAGGGCAACCCGGTGCTGGAGTACGCGACGTTCTACGCCGCGCCGCCCCGCGAGGAGGCGCCCGTCGTCCCGGCACCCGTCGCCGAGCCCGCCGGGGAGTGGGACACCCTGCTGGAGGTGCTGGTCCGGCAGATGGAGGGCAGGGGCACCCCGGCACACGAGGTGTGGCTGCCCCCACTGGACAGGGCGCCCACGCTCGGCCGGATGCTGCCGCCGCTGATCACGACGCCGGAGCGTGGGCTCGGCGCCGACGCGCCGGACCGGATCGGCCGGCTGCACGCACTCGCCGGGATCGTCGACAAGCCGTTCGAGCAGCGGCGCGACCCGATGTGGCTGGACCTCTCCGGCGCCGCGGGCAACGTGGTGGTGGTCGGCGGTGCCCAGTCCGGGAAGTCCAACCTGCTGCGGACGCTGATCGTGAGCCTGGCGCTGACCCACACGCCGCGCGAGGTCCAGTTCTACGGGCTGGACTTCGGCGGCGGGCCGCTCGGCGCGCTCGGCGACCTGCCGCACGTGGGCGGGATGGCCACCCGGCGGGACGTGGACCGGGTACGCCGTACGGTCGCCGAGGTGCACGGCCTGATGCGGGCCCGGGAGGACCTCTTCGCCCAGCGGGGGGTGGAGGGGGTGGCGGCGTACCGGCGGGCCCGGGCGGAGGGCCGGTTCCCGGAGGACCCGTTCGGCGACGTCTTCCTGGTCGTCGACGGCTGGGCCACCCTGCGCGCCGACTTCGAGGACCTCGAGCCCACCGTGAACGAGCTGGCCAACCGGGGTCTCGGCTTCGGCATCCACGTGCTCGCCGCGGCCAACCGCTGGATGGACGTCCGCCCGCAGATCCGGGACGTCTTCGGCACCCGGATCGAGCTGCGCCTCGGCGAGGCCGCCGACTCGCTGATCAACCGTCGGGAAGCGGTCAACATCCCCGGCGGCGCCCCCGGCCGCGGACTCACCCCGGACGGGTACCACTTCCTCGCCGCCCTCCCGCACGTGGCCGTCCCGGGTGCCGATCCTCAGGCCGCCGGCCGGGACCCGGACGCCGGCGACCTGACCGATGCCGTCGCCGAGACGGTCAAGCGCGTCGCCGGGCAGTGGCCCGGCCCGCCCGCGCCCCGGGTCCGCCTGCTCCCGGCCGAGTTGCCGTACGCGGCGCTGCCGCCCGCCCGCGGCCCGGTGATCCCGATCGGCATCGCCGAGGCCGACCTGCAGCCGGTCGTGCTGGACTTCGGCGCCGAGCCGCACGCGCTGCTCCTCGGCGACGTGGAGAGCGGCAAGAGCTCGTTCCTGCGCGGTCTGGCCCGGTCCATCGTGGCCGGTAACGACCCGTCCGAGGCGCGCGTCCTCCTGGTCGACCTGCGCCGCAGCCTGCTCGGATGCGTACCGGCCGGCAACACCATCGGGTACGGCACCTCGCACCAGGTCACCGCCGACCTGATCGAGCAGGTCGCGGTCGCCATGCGCGAGCGTCTCCCCGGCCCCGACGTCACACCGGAGATGCTCCACGAACGCGGCTGGTGGACCGGCCCGCAGCTGTACGTCCTGGTCGACGACTACGACCTGGTCGCCGCCGCCGCGCAGAACCCGCTGCTGCCCCTCCTGGAGTTCCTCCCGCAGGCCCGCGACATCGGCCTGCACCTCGTGCTCACCCGCCGGATCGGCGGCGCGTCCCGGGCGATGTTCGACCCGATCATCGGTCGCATCCGCGAGCTGGCGTCCCCCGGCATCATGATGTCCGGCCCCCGCGAGGAGGGCCCGCTCTTCGGCACGATCAAACCCCAGACGCTGCCACCGGGCCGCGCCTGGATGATCACCCGAAAACAGGGCGCGCGCCTGGTCCAGCTGGCATGGTCGCCTCCGGTCCGTTGATGCCGACCGTACGGTCCTCGCGCACCCCGGCCGGCGTGAGACGGCGCCGACCGGGGTGCGCGGTCCGGCGCCGGGCCGTGGCCGGTCACGCACGCGCGAGCTCCGTGCCCACTCCGGGCCGCCGCGCGCTCCCACCCCTGCACCCGCTTGTTCGTGTGCACTCGCGGCCCGGTTGGCGCTGTTCGTGTGTGCGCGCGGCCCGGTCGGCGCCGACCGTGTGCACGCGCCGCCCGCACCGCGCGCCGCGCTCCGCGTCAAGATCGCTGGAATGCGCGCCGCGGACCGCACAAAACGGGCTTATTCGACGGCGGGTCACCCGCGGGTGCTCGCGCCGTGCCGGACGGTCCTGACCTCGCTGGTCGATTCCGGCTTTCATGATCAACCGTGGGGATGATCTTGGTGGCTGGTGTTCAGGGGTGTCTGGGCGGGCTTGAGTGACCTCTGGGTGCCAGCTTTCCCTGCGCGGCTGGTGTTCAGGGGTCTCTCGGAGGGCCTGAGGCACCCCGGATCGCCAGCCGACCGCGCTGAGGCACCCCGGACCGGCGGCTCACCGCCCACGGGGCACTGCCCGGCCGGTCCACGAACGAACCCCGACCGACGGAGCCGGCGATCAGCGGGCGGCGAGTGTTCGGGCGGCACCCGGTGACGGGATTCGGCGTCCCGCCCAGGTGATCCGGATTTGACCAGCAGGGTCGGTTCTGGATGCCAGCCGAAACCGGTCCGGGTCAGCGGTGGGGGAGGCCGAGGTACTGCTGTTCGAGGTCGGTCTGGGCCAGGAACAGGTAACGGTCGGTGCCGTCGCCGATCAGGGCGAGCATGTCGTCGGCCATGAACCGCAGGAACTGGGCGCTGTGCGGGCCCAGCCGCAGCGCCGACGTCGCCAGCGCGGCCTCGTCGTCGCCCAGCCGCTGCAGGAGGGTGAACGAGACGTCCTGCAGGGCCGCCACCCCGGAATCGTCCAGCTGGCGGAGGACGGTCAGCCGGCTGCGCCACGGTGCCGGGGGCAGGCTCGCCACCGGCCCGGACGCCCCCGTGTCGTAGACGACCAGCGTGGGCATCTGGGCCGTACCGTTCAGGGGTGGCCCCTGGTCACTGCTGTGCACGGTGAGACGGTTGTACTGGCCGGTCGCCCGTTCGCCGAGCCCGGCCCAGGCGCCCGGTTCGGTGGTCACCACGGCGACCCGGGCGCCCAGCGCGAGCGCCCGGAAGATCAGCAGCTGGGCGGCCCAGACCCCGCCGACCAGGGCGAGGCGTACCGGCTCGGGCGCGAAGAGCCGCAGCGACACGGGCATCTGCCGCCGATCCCGGCCGAGGAGCAGCCCGGCCCCGGCGGCGGGTGCGACGGCGAGTCGTTCCAGCGTCGGCAGGGAGATCGCGTGCCAGCCGATGTGCAGCCGCCCGGCCCGCCCGGACGGTCCGGTGCGCGTGCCACCCGGTGTTCCGGGGTCGTCGTCCGGCGCGCTGGGGCGATCGTCTCCCGGGCCGTCTCCCGGCGGGCGCTCGTCCTCGCGTACCTGGGCGGCCTTCGCCGACTCCCATCGCTGCGCCTCGGTGAGCGGCGGAGAGGTGAGCGGCGTGGTGAGCGGCGTGGTGAGCGGTGGCGTGGTGAACGGCGGGGCGGCCGGCTCGGGTGCCGTCGGCCCTGCAGCGAACTGTCGCTGCTCGACCTGTTGCTGCTCGGCCGGCTGTCTGTGGGCGGGCGGTACCTGCGAAGCGGGTTGGCCCGGGGAGAGCGCCTGGCGAGGCTGCGGCTGATCGTCAGCGGTCGGAGGAGAGGATGCCTGCGGAGAGGGGGCCTGCTGGAGGGGCGCCTGGGGGAACGGCGGGTGCTGGAACGGCGGGTGCTGGAACGGTGGGTGCTGGAACGGTGGGTGCTGGAAGGCTTCGGGAACGGGAGACGCCGAAGCGGGCCCCGTGGGGTGGTTCTCCTCGGTGGCGGGCCGGTGTGGCCGCCACTCCCCGTCCCGGTCCGGATGGCTCATCCCGCTCCGCCTCCCGTCGGCGCCGTGGCGTACGCCGCCGGTCCCTGTTCACCGTCGAGAGGGGATAGTTCGGCTCCGGCGCGGCGTACGCCGTCCTGAAGCACCCGGTCGAGCGCCGCGAGATCCGCGTCGGGCCGGGCCGCGAGCCGCACGAACGCCCGGACCGCGACCTCCGCCCCGCCGTTGCGCGCGCTGCTGCCGCCCCTGCCGTTGCCCGCCTCTCCGTCGCCGTCGCCGGCCCCGTTGCCCGTGCCGTCGCCGTTGCCCGTGCCGTTGTCGCCTGTGCTGTTGTCGCCTGTGCCGCTGTCGATGGCGCCGTTGTCGGTTGTGTCGCTGTCGATGGCGCTGACGATCAGCGTGACGCTGGTCATCGAGGCGGGCGCGGTGGCGGCCCAGGCGAGGAGCGACTCGATCCGGGCGGCCGGTGCGGGCCAGGTCTTCAACCAGTACGTCCGGTGCACCAGCCGGGCCGAACGCCAGTGCGTCCACTCCTCACCCACCCGCTGGGCGCCCTCGGCGAACGCGCCCGGCTCCACGTCGCAGGAACGGGCCAGCGCCGCGAGCAGTTCGTCCGCGTTCAGCAGGCGGCAGCCGGCTCCGGTCCGGTGGAGGGCGGCCGCGACCTTGCGGCCCAGCCCGGCAACCATCGTGGCGGCGGCCTCCGGGTCGGCGGTGTGGTCGAGCAGCGCCTCGGCCAGTATCCGGGCGTCCACCCGGATGCTCACCGTCGACTCGCGATGCGCCGGGACCGGCACCGGGCTGAGTGTCTCGAGCAGCCGGCGGTACGACATCCCGGCCGGCGAGGCCACGTGCACGTCCGGGCTGGGTGCCGGCACGGTGTGCGTGACCAGCTGTAACACGACACCCTGTTGCCCGGCTGCGGCCAGCACCCCGGTCAGCACGCGCAGCGGGACCGGCGCGGCGCCGGAGCCCGGGTGGGCCGGGGTGTCAGGACGGTCCGGGGCGTCCCGGTGCGTGGCGGGCGGGGTCAGGGCGACCACACAGAACCAGCCGGCCTCGTCGCGGGCGACACCGGCCCGGGTGCCGTCCGGCGCGGCGACGTCGTCGACGGCGAGCCCGGGCGCGATGGTGCGCAGTGCGGCGAGCACCGGCCCGGCGGCCTCCTGCGCGGCGGCGTCCCGAACGGCGGCGGCCGCACGACGGTGCCGGAACAGCCGGGTCAGCCGGCGGTGCTCCAGCCACCAACGCCCGTCCCGACGAGCGAGGAAGACGGTGGCCACGGCGCCGCCGATCAGGGCGGTGACCAGGGCGTACCCGAGTCCCTGGGTGGTGGCGGCGACGGTGGCCAGGACCGCGATCTCGGTGATCAGCACCTGCCGAAGGCTCAGCGGGCCGATCCGGCCGCGCTCCCGGATGGGCCGTGCGGCGTCCTCGGGAGCTGGCATCGTCGGTCGCCTCCCCACTGGCCCGCGGAGGCTCCATTGTAGGCCGTGCATCGAATCCCGGCCGGGGCCGGGATTCGGTACCCGGCCTGGCCGGGGTCAGCGGACGGCGGCCATGAGATCTTCGATTGTCAATGTCTTCAGGTCGTCGCGGCTGGGCATCCGGCCGAGTGCGCGCAGCCGCCCGGACTGGGCCTTCCGCATCCCCTCCAGCAGTCTGCGGGCCTCGCGCGCGTTGCCGAAGTTGCGGCCCCGCTCGATCCGGGCGAAGTGCTCGCGCAGCGCCTCGGTGAGCCCGTCGGCGAAGACGTAGTCGTCGTGGCGCGCGATCCGCCCGGCGATCAGCACCAGCTCGTCCGGGCCGTAGTCCGCGAACTCCATGGTCTTGGCGAACCGGGAGGCGAGTCCGGAGTTCGCGTCCAGGAAGTCGGCCATCTCCCGGGTGTACCCGGCGACGATCACCGCGACCCGGTCCCGGTGGTCCTCCATCAGCTTGACCAGGGTGTCGATCGCCTCCTGGCCGAAGTCGGCGCTCGCCCCGCCGGCCCGGGCCAACGTGTACGCCTCGTCGATGAAGAGCACCCCGCCCATCGCCTCCTCGAAGACCGAGGTGGTCTTCTCGGCGGTGTGCCCGATGTACTGGCCGACCAGGTCGCGCCGGGAGACCTCACGGAACCGGCCGTCGGGCAGCACCCCGAGCGCCTTCAGCAGCCGGCCGTAGACGCGGGCGACCGTGGTCTTACCCGTACCCGGAGCGCCTGTGAAGATCAGGTGGTGGCTGACGGCGCCCACCGCGAGCCCGGCGCCGCGCCGCCACTCGTTCACCTGGATCTCGTCGATCAGGGCCCGGACCTCGTCCTTCACCCCGGTCAGGCCGATCATCGCATCGAGCTCGCCGAGCAGCCGGTCCACCTCGGCGGCGTCCTGCCCGGCCCCGGCCTCCGCGATGCCGGCCCGGGGTGCCGTGCCGCCCTCGGTGAGCGTCACGGTGGCCTGCCCGTTCGGGTCGACGTCGACCTTCGGCTCGGCGGTCTGCTCGATCCGGCACCGCTCCACCGCCCCGGTGCAGCCGGCGCCGATCACCACGCCGGAGCCGGCGGTCTGGTGTACCCAGGTCTCCACGATCCGGGGTGCGCCGCCGTGCGCGGCCACGATGCCCGCGCCGCCGGTGCCGGAGATGTCGCAGCTCTCGATCACCGGGCGGCCGGACTGGTAGACGTAGACGCCGCGGTGTCCGCACCCGGCCACCGTGGTGTTCCGGAGCACCGGGTCCGCGCCGAGCCGGACGATCACGCCGTCGTCGGTCACGTCCCGGATCTCGCAGGAGTCCAGGGTGCCGCCCGCGTCGGAGAAGACCACGCCGTGCCGGCCGCGCGTCACGCGTATCTCGGTCGCCTCGACGGTCGCGCCGTCGGTGGCCTGCAGGCCGGCACCGTACCCGGTGGCCAGCTCGCACCGGCGAACGGTGAGCCGGCCGCGTTCCACGGTGACCGCCGGGTAGTCGCCGGCCACCAGGTCGATCCCCTCGACGGTCACGTCGCCGGAGAGGACCTCCAGCGCGGGGCCCTCCAGGCCGGCCGCGTCCACGGTCACCGAGCCCGGGTCACCGGCGGTGCGGACCGTCAGGCGCCGTCCGCCGATCCGGAGCCGCTCGTGGTACGTGCCGGGAGCGAGCACGAGCACCGCGCCGTCCGGGGCGATCTCCAGGGCGTCGCGGATGGTCGGGTAGGTGCCGGGGACCGCCAGGATGGCCACGGGGGGTGCTCCTTCTCGGCCTGCGCCCGCACGGGCGCTGCGGGCGTCAGCGCGGGCGCTGCTGCCGGAACGCCCCCTTGCTGGGGCGCATGCTCTTCGGGATCGCGCCCTTCGGCATCTGCGGGCGGGCCATCAGCGCGCCGAGGCGCTTGTCCAGCGCGTTGACGTCCTTGCCGGTGAGGTTCCGGGGCAGCCGCAGCATGGTGGTGCGCAGCTTGCGGACCGGCAGCTGGCCCTCCTCGGTGCCGATCACGTAGTCGTAGATCGGGGCGTTGCCGATCACCTTGGCGAGCCGCTTCTTCTCCTGCCCGAGCAGGCTGCGGACGCGCTGCGGGTTCCCCTCGGCCAGCAGGATCACGCCGGGGCGGCCGATCACCACGTGCACCATGTCGAACTGCGTGGTGGAGCTGGCCGCCGGGCGGACCCGCCAGTCACCGCGCATGTTCTCCATCAGCGAGGCGGCGGCGCCGGGCTGGCCCTCCGCGACGTTCATCATCGCGGTGTTCGACCGCGTGTTGAGCACGATCAGCACGGCCAGCGCGGTGACCAGGATGCCGATCGGGATCCAGAGGTAACCCCCGGTCAGGAGCACGACGAGCACGGTCAGGGCGACCGGGAGCGCCACCGCGGCGACCACCAGCGGGACGAACCATTTGTCCTGCTTCGCGGTGAACGCGAACACCTGGCCGATCTGCTTCAGGCGCTCGACGAACGACACCTTCTCCTGGGGTTTTGCCATAGCCGCAAAGTGTAATGGGACTCGGGTACCTTCCGGCGTCCCGGGCACCCGTGACCGGCTCGGAGTGCTCGGCAGGGAGGGGGCCGGCGAACGCTAAAGCGGCCGGGCGGGGGGTCGATGTTGGGGGCCGACCTTCACTTGAGGAGCCGTGATGTTCCGTACGTTCCGTTCGTCCCTCGGGAGCCGGTGATGGATGACCTCGTCGACCAGGCCGATCGGGTGATCTCGGCGCTGTTCGGGCCGGAATCCGGCATCCCCTGGTGGTTCTGGGGCGCCGTGGTGCTCCTGATCTTCCTGAAGCTGCTCTACCCGGTGATCTTCCCGGAGCTCGCCGCCGACGAGGCGCGCACCGAGCAGCGGCTCAAGGAGTTCCGCAAGGAGCGGGACGACCTGGGCAAGGGCGGCAAGAAGGGGAAGAAGGCCAAGAAGAAATAAAAGGCTTGGGAGTACGCAGGAAGGCCCGTACCGGCGCGGTACGGGCCTTCCTCGCGTGGTCGTCAGCCGCGGGCGTCCAGAGCCTGGCGGTAGAGGCTGCCGGCGCGGTACGAGGAGCGGACCAGCGGGCCGCTCATCACGCCCGCGAAGCCGACCTGCTCGGCCTCCGCGCGGAGCTCGATGAACTCCTCCGGCTTGACCCAGCGCTCGACCGGGTGGTGGCGCGGGGTGGGACGGAGGTACTGCGTGATGGTGATCAGCTCGCAGCCGGCCGCGTGCAGGTCGCGCAGGGCGGTGGAGATCTCGGAGCGCTCCTCGCCCATGCCGAGGATCAGGTTGCTCTTGGTGACCAGCCCGGCGGCGCGGGCCTGGGTGATCACGTCGAGCGAGCGCTCGTAGCGGAAGCCGGGGCGGATCCGCTTGAAGATGCGCGGGACCGTCTCGACGTTGTGCGCCAGCACCTCGGGGCGGGCGCCGAAGACCTCGGCGAGCTGGGTGGGCTCGGCGTTGAAGTCCGGGATCAGCAGCTCGACACCGCAGCCGGGCTGCAGCTTGTGGATCTGGCGTACGGTCTCCGCGTAGAGCCAGGCGCCGCCGTCGGGCAGGTCGTCGCGGGCCACGCCGGTGACGGTGGCGTAGCGCAGGCCCATGGTGGCGACGGACTCGCCGACCCGGCGGGGCTCGTCGGCGTCGAACTCGGCCGGCTTGCCGGTGTCGATCTGACAGAAGTCGCAGCGGCGGGTGCACTGATCGCCGCCGATGAGGAAGGTGGCCTCGCGGTCTTCCCAGCACTCGTAGATGTTGGGGCAGCCCGCCTCCTGGCAGACCGTGTGCAGGCCTTCCTTCTGCACCAGGCCGCGCATCTGGGTGTACTCAGGACCCATCTTCGCCTTGACCTTGATCCACGGCGGCTTCCGCTCGATGGGAGTCTCGGCGTTGCGCGCCTCGATGCGCAGCATGCGGCGGCCCTCGGGAGCAATAGTCACAACCCGAAGATACGCCCGACACGGGGGGCCGCACGGTAGGGGCGACGAGGCTCACGTGACGTTACGTGTGACTGCCATCACGCTCTCCGGTTGCGGCGAGGGGTGCAGCGCGGAAATTCGGTTGAAGCGACAATCAGCGGCCCGTTAACCTCCCGTCCACGGCAGTGACGGGACCGAGTAACGCTCCGATCCACCGGCCGAGAGAGCCACCGGCAGCTGTGAGGGTGGCCCGTGTGCCGGAGCGTGAAGACACCCCGGAGCCGAGCAGTACAAGAGGCGCCCGCCGGTGACGGCAGGGCGCGAAGGTGTGGTGGCACCGCGAGGATTCCCGCTCGCCCACACCTCCCTGGGGCCGCGTTGCAGCACCTAGAGGAGGTAACCCGCCATGCAACGCATCCTCTCCACCGAACTGGCCGGACGACCCGGGACAAGGGTCACCGTCGCCGGATGGGTCCATCGCCGTCGCCTGCTGAAGTCGGTGGCCTTCCTGATCCTGCGGGACGCCGGTGGGCTGATCCAGATCGTGGTCACCGAGCCGGGCGCCCGGAAACTCCTGGAGGAGACGCCCGAGGAGAGCGTCGTCCGGGTGACCGCCACGGTCACCCCGAACCCGCAGGCGCCGCAGGGCTATGAACTGACCGCCCCGGAGCTGGACGTCCTCTCCGCTGTGGACGTACCCCTGCCCCTGGAACTGCATCGACCCGAGATGAGCGCGAGCCTGCCCACCCAGCTGGACCACGCGTCGCTGGCGCTGCGGCACCCGGCGCGGCAGGCGACGCTGCGGATCGCGGCCGCCGCGGCCGCGGGATACCGGCAGGCCCTGGAGGCGCAGCGGTTCGTCGAGATCCACACGCCGAAGATCGTCGAGTCGGCGACCGAGTCCGGTGCGAACGTGTTCACCCTGGACTATTTCGGACGGCCCGGTTACCTGGCCCAGTCGCCGCAGTTCTACAAGCAGGCGATGGTCGGCGTCTTCGAGCGGGTCTTCGAGGTCGGCCCGGTGTTCCGCGCCGAGCCCAGCGACACCGCGCGGCACCTGGCGCAGTACACCTCGCTCGACGCGGAGATGGGTTTCATCGCCGGCCACCGGGACGTGATGGCCGCGCTGACCCGCACGCTCTCCGGGATGTTCGCGACGATCACCGAGCGGACCGGGTTCGCGACCCCGGAGGTGCCGGCCGAGATCCCGGCGGTGCACTTCACCGAGGCGCTGCGGATCGCCGGGGCACCCGCGGACGAGCCGGACCTCGCGCCGGCTCACGAGCGGGCGGTGTGCGCGTGGGCGCTGCGGGAGTACGGCTCGGACCTCGTCTACGTGACCGGCTACCCGATGCGCAAACGGCCTTTCTACACGCACCCGGACCCGGCCGACCCGGCGTACTCGAACGGTTTCGACCTGCTCTTCCGCGGTCTGGAGATCGTCACCGGCGGCCAGCGCCTGCACCGGCACGCCGACTATCTCGCCGCGTTGCGCGAGGTGGGTGAGCCACCGGCGGCCTATCGGGGTTATCTGGAGGCTTTCCGGTACGGCATGCCGCCGCACGGTGGCTGGGCGATCGGACTGGAGCGGCTGGTGGCGCGATTGACCGGCGCGACTAACGTGCGGGAGGTCGTCGCCTTCCCCCGTGACCTGCACCGGATGGCGCCGTAACCCGTCACGTGGGAGAGATCTCGGTGTTGATCGACCTCGACGTACCGCCGGTCTCGGCCCCGGAGCGCGCGCGGCCCCTCCCCTGGCGGCGGCTGCGCGCGCTGGCGTCGCTGCTGACACCGTCGGTCTTCTACACGGCGCACCTTGCCGGGGACGGTCTGGAGATCGTCGCCCGCCCGCTGGCCGCCGGTGTTCCGTCCTGGCACGCCACGGTCGCGGCGGACGTGGGGGTGATCGAGCTGCGCACGGGTGCGGTCTACGGCTCGCTGCCGGGGATCAGCCCGTTCGGCTGCACCGCCGCCGGGGACCATCTGGCGTGCCTGGCGGACGGCGTGACCACCGCGGTCTGGCGGGTGCGTTAGAGGATGACGGCGAGGGTGACCACCGCGACGACCACGAACGGCACCACGGTGGTGCAGATCAGGATCACCCAGGCGACCGGGTGACCGAAGTTGAGCATCACCCCGCCGCCCTTGCGGGGTACGAAGATCCGCTTGTCCCGGGGCTCGCGGTAGATCGCGCCCATCAGAGGAGCGTCGGCAGGTGGCGCTCGACGACCGGCAGCACCTCGGCGATCGGCACCGGGCGGCCCAGCTCGGCGCTGAGCGAGGTGACCGCGGCGTCCCGGATGCCGCACGGCACGAACCGGTCGAAGTTCGCCAGGTCGCAGTCGCAGTTCAGCGCGAAGCCGTGCAGCGTGACGCCGCGGGAGACCCGGATGCCGATCTGCGCGATCTTGCGATCCAGCCCGCCGTCGGTGGCCCGTACCCAGGCGCCGCTGCGGCCCTCGATCCGCTCGGCGGTCACCCCGAACTCGGCGCACACGTCGATCAGCAACTGTTCGGTACGCCGTACGTACGCCACCACGTCGACCGGGTCGGAGAGGCGCAGGATCGGGTAGCCGACCAGCTGCCCCGGCCCGTGCCAGGTGATCTTGCCGCCCCGGTCGACGTCGACCACCGGGGTGCCGTCGAACGGCCGGTCGGCGGGCTCGGTCCGCTTGCCGGCGGTGAAGACGCTGGGGTGCTCGAGGAGCAGGATCGTGTCCGGCCGATCCCCGTTCGCCACGGCCTCGTGCACGCGCTTCTGCTCCTCCCAGGCCTCGACGTAGTCGACGAGACCCGGGCGCAGAACGGTGAGTACGGAGGAAGTCACGGCTGAAAGCCTAGCCCCGTACTCACCGGTACTCACTGGTCGACGGGGTCGACGCCGCGACGGATGCGCCACACCAGGACGCCGTCGACGCGCTCCGGCTCGCCGAGCAGGTCGGTGGCGGTCGTCTCCACCGCCTTGCGGAACAGCGTGTAGTGGTCCGAGCCGGTGATCTCGTCGGCCAGGAAGACCGCCTCGACGCCCCAGTACGCGAAGTCCGCCCGGGCCTGCGCACGGTCGTCGTTGCTGAGCTGGGCCACGTAGCCGTACAGGGCGGCCCGCAGGAACAGCCAGTCGGTGGGCCGCGTCTCGGCGCCGATCCGGCCGGGCAGCTTGCGACCCGCCTCGCCGGTGGTCTGCGGGCCGAGGAAGTAGCCGTCCGGGATCCGGAACTGCTCGCCGCCGCGCGCCATCGTGTACGCCTGCCAGCGCATCCCGTCCGCGGTGATGTTCAGCGCGAACGGCAGCGCGGTGATCACACCGCCGTCGGAGACGTACTGCTTCCAGGTGCCGTTCGCGATGAACGCGGGCTCGGCCGAGCGCTCCTGGACCGGCAGCGGCGTCGGGAAGATCAGCAGCAGGCCGGCCGCGAGCGCGACGGCCACCGTGTTCCGCAGCGCGCCGGTGAGCTTCCGGCTCATCATGTCGTCGACGACCAGCGCGAGCAGGATGCCGAAGACGCCGACCACCGCGAGGGCGAACCGGAGCGGCAGTGCCGAGTTGAAGAGCGGCAGACGGGCCAGCAGGGCGTACGGGAGAGGGATGTCGAACTCGTGGTGCAGCCAGTTCAGCCGCGGGCCCCAGGAGAGCACCGTGAAGACCAGACCGACGATCGCCACCGCGCGGACCGTCGCCCGGCGGCCCGGGTCGGCGCGGCGCCACACCAGGACGAGTGCCAGCAGCATCGCCAGCACCAGCGGAACACCGAAGTACGACGTCTCCTCGGTGTTGTTCGGCGCCAGGTCGGAGCCCCAGCCGAAGAGCGCGGCGACCGACCGGGTCGGGAACGACAGGTACGACGCCGGGTCCTCGACGAAGTAGCGCTGGTTGAAGCCCGTACCGGAGAAGGTCTGTTTCCCGGCGAAGTGCATGTAGAGCGGATAGGCCAGCAGCACCCCGCCGACCACCGCGGCGACGCTCAGCGCCCGCAGCACGGTGGGCAGGGCCGCCCGGGCCTCGGCACGTACCGGGCGGGCCAGCGCCCAGACGCCGAGGAAGATCGCGCTGGCGATCGCGGTGTAGAAGAGCCCCTCGGCGGCGATCGAGAAGCCGACCGCGAGCAGCACGCCGAGGATCGCGCCGTTGCGCAGCCAGCGCAGCCGGCCCTGCTCGCGCAGTTTCAGCACCCACCAGATCACCACCGGGGCGACCCAGCCGGCCGACCAGTTCAGGTGGCCGTTGGCGTGTGCGACGAAGCCCGGCGCGAATCCGCAGAACAGACCGGCGATCGCGGCCGCGACCGTGTGCCGGACCAGCCAGCGGCGGAAGAAGAGGTACCACGCGAAGGCCGAACCGGCCAGGTTCAGCGTGAGGATGGTCACGAAGCTGACCTGCGGGCCGGCGAAGTGGCTCAGCGGGGAGAAGAGCACGGTGTAGACCGTGATCGAGGTGTTCGCCGCCAGGTTCACCCCGAGCGGGGCGTTCATCAGGTCGGTGAAGAACGGGTCGGACCCGTGGGTGACCGTGTACCAGCCGTACCCCAGCAGCCACTCGAAGAAGCCCGTGTCCTGCACGTTGTCGGAGAGCGCGTGGGTGTACGGGTCACGCCAGAGGCCGTTGAGCACGTACACGGCGAGGACCAGCGCCACGGAGGCGACGGTGAGGTGGGCCCGCCACGCACGCCGCGGTCGCGGGGACGCCGCGGGCGGGTCGAGGGGCGGATCGGCGGACGCGGCGGGGGCGGGGGCGGCGACGGACATCAGCCGCAGGTTAGCAGTGGGTCCTGTAGATCATCGGTTGATCACGGCTTCCGGGCGCAGGGCCGCGGCCAGAGCGGACTCGATGTCCGGGTACCGCCAGGAAAAGCCCGCCGCGCGCAGGACGCCGGGAATGACCCGCTGACTCCGTTGCAGCTCACCGGCCATCTCACCGAGCACCACGTCGAGCAGTGGACCGGGCACCGTGAGGAACGCCGGGCGGTGCAGCTGCCGCCCCAGCTCCCGGGTGAACTCCCCGTTCGTGCACTGCCGGGCGGAGACGAGATTCACCGGACCGGCCAGGTCCTCGCGTTCCAGCAGGAACTCGGCGGCGCCCAGCCAGTCGGCCATCGCGATCCAGGCCATCCACTGCCGGCCGCCGCCGAACCGGGCGCCGCCGCCCAGCCTGAAGAGCGGCAGCAGCGGCTTGAGCAGCGAGCCCTGGGCGTCCACGGCCGGCGCGGTGCGCATCAGCACCACCCGGGTGCCGGCGTCCTCGGCCGGGTGCGCGGCGGCCTCCCAGACCCGGCAGAGGTCGGCCAGGACGGTGTTCCCGGCCGGGGCCTCCTCGGTGACCTCCTGGTCGCCGGTGTCGCCGTACCAGCCCGCGCCGGAGGCGTTCAGCAGGGTGCGGGGCCGGTCGGCCGCCGGGAGCTTGGCGATCGCGCGGGCGACCGTGTCGGTGGTGTCCACCCGGCTGGACCGCAGCACGTTCTGGTACCGCGCCGTCCACCGGTGGTCGCCGATGTTCGCCCCGGACAGGTTGATCACCGCGTCCGCGCCGGCCAGCACCGCCGGGTCGAGGCGGCCCTGCGCGGGCGCCCAGACGGCCTCCGCCTGGTCCCGGGCGGGACGCCGGACCAACCGGACGATCTCGTGGCCGCTCTGCCGCAGCCGCTCCGCGAGGCGGGTGCCGAGGAAACCCGACGCTCCGGACATGACGATCCGCATGCCCCGAATCCTTCCCGAAGATCGCGCTCCGCAAAACAGAACCGGGGGCACGCCACACGGCGTACCCCCGGTTCCGATGGAAAGCGTTACAGGCCGAGCTCACCCTCGAACTGGCCGGCCTCCAGGCGCTCCTTCAGCGTGACCAGGAAGCGGGCGGCGTCTGCGCCGTCCACGATCCGGTGGTCGTAGCTGAGGGCCAGGTAGACCATCGAGCGCGGCACGATGATCTCGCCCAGGTTCGGGTCGTTGACCACCACGGCGCGCTTGACCACCGCGCCGGTGCCGAGGATGCCGACCTGCGGCGGGGTGAAGATCGGGGTGTCGAAGAGCGCACCCCGGCTGCCCGTGTTGGTCAGCGTGAACGTGCCACCGGCGATCTCGTCCGGGCTGAGCCGGTTGTTGCGGGTCCGGTCCGCGACGTCGGCGATCCGCTTGGCCAGGCCGGCCAGGTTCAGGTCGCCCGCGTCCTTGATCACCGGGACGATCAGGCCCTTGGGCGCGTCCACCGCGATGCCCAGGTTCTCGTGGCCGTGGTACGTGACCGTACCGGCCTCGAGGTCGATCGACGAGTTGATCACCGGGTGCTGCTGCAGGCCCTCGATCGCGGCGAGCGCGAAGAACGGCAGGAACGAGAGCTTCACGCCGTGCGTGGCCTCGAACGCGGCCTTGGCCTTGCTGCGCAGCTGGGCGATCTTGGTGACGTCCACCTCGATCACCGTGGTCAGCTGCGCCGCGGTCTGCAGCGCCTCGACCATGCGCCGGGCGATGGTGGCCCGGGTGCGGGTCAGCTTCTCGGTCCGGCCACGCAGCGGGCTGGGCGCCGGCTTCGCCTTGGCGGCCGGAGCGGCAGCGGCGGCGGGAGCGGCGGCCGGTGCCGGCGCGGCGGCCTGCGCCTTGGCGGCGGCCTTCTCGGCGGCGTCGATCACGTCCTGCTTGCGGATGCGGCCTCCGACGCCGGTACCGGTCAGCGTGGACAGGTCGACACCCTTCTCGGCGGCGAGCTTGCGGACCAGCGGGGTCACGTAGCCGGCGTCGCCGGCACCGTTCGACTGGACCGACTCGGCGGCCGGGGCGGCGGGCTGGGCCGGAGCCGGCGCGGCCGCGGGGGCCGGAGCGGGCGCGGGCTTGGACTCGGCGACCGGCGCGGGCGCCGGGGCGGGAGCCGGTGCGGCCGGGGCCGGCGCGGGTGCGGCCGGAGCCGGAGCCGCGGCCGGTGCGGCCGACGCGCTGCCGATGACGGCGAGCACGGCGCCGACGTCGGCGGTCTCGTCCTCGGGGACCTTGATCTCCAGGACGGTGCCGGCCACCGGCGACGGGATCTCCGTGTCGACCTTGTCGGTGGAGACCTCGAGCAGCGGCTCGTCCACCTCGACGGTCTCGCCGACCTGCTTGAGCCAGCGGGTGACGGTGCCCTCGGTGACGCTCTCGCCGAGCGCGGGCATCTTCACCTCGGTGCCCTCGGCCGCGCCGCCGGACTGCTGCGGAGCGGCCGGAGCCGGCGCCGCCTCGGCCTGGGCGGGGGCCGCGGGAGCGGGCTCCTGCTGCGCGGGCGCAGCCTCCTGCTGTGCGGGGGCGGGCGCGGCCGCACCGGCGTCCTCGCCGTCCCCGGCGATGACGGCCAGCTCGCTGCCGACCTCCGCGGTCTCGTCCTCGCCGACCACGATCCGCGCGAGCACACCCGCGGCGGGCGACGGGATCTCCGTGTCGACCTTGTCGGTGGAGACCTCGAGCAGAGGCTCGTCCGCCTCGACCCGCTCGCCCTCCTGCTTGAGCCAGCGCGTGACGGTGCCCTCGGTGACGCTCTCACCCAGCCGCGGCATGGTTACCGATACCGGCATTTTTCCCCAAACTCCTTAACGCTTCTCGAAGCGATCGAATCAGCTGTGCGCGTGCAGGGGTTTGCCCGCGAGCGCGAGGAAGGCCTCGCCCAGCGCCTCGTTCTGCGTCGGGTGGGCGTGTACGAGCTGGGCGACCTCCTCGGGGAAGGCCTCCCAGTTGTAGATCAGCTGGGCCTCGCCGACGAGCTCACCCATGCGGGCGCCGACCATGTGGACGCCGACGACGGGGCCGTCCTCGACCCGGACCAGCTTGACGAAGCCGGCGGTCTTGAGGATCTGGCTCTTGCCGTTGCCGCCGAGGTTGAGGTTGTACGACGAGACCTTGTCCGCGCCGTACTTCTCCTTGGCCTTGGCCTCGGTCAGGCCCACCGACGCGACCTCGGGGTCGGAGTAGGTGACCCGCGGGATGCCGGCCTCGTCGATGACCGCCGGGTTCTTGCCCGCGATCTCCTCGGCCACGAAGATGCCCTGCTGGAAGCCGCGGTGCGCGAGCTGCAGGCCGGGCACGATGTCGCCGACGGCGTAGATGTTGCCGACGCCGGTGTGCAGGCGCTCGTTGACGATCACGAAGCCCCGGTCCAGCGTGATGCCCTGCTGCTCGTACCCGAGGTTCGCGGTGGTCGGGCCGCGACCGACCGCGACCAGCAGGATCTCGGCCTCCAGGGTCTCGCCGCCGGCGATGGTGACCTTGACGCCGTCCGCGGTCTTCTCGACCTTCTCGAACGGCTTGCCGACCTTGAAGTTGATCTTCCGCTTGCGGAACGCGCGCTCGACCTGCTTCGAGATCTCCTCGTCCTCCGCGGCGACCAGGCGGGGGAGGGCCTCGATGATGGTCACGTCGGCGCCGAACGACTTCCACACGCTGGCGAACTCGACGCCGATCACGCCGCCGCCCAGCACGATGGCGGAGGACGGGACGCGGTCCAGCTTCAGCGCGTGCTCGCTGGCGATCACCCGGACGCCGTCGACGTCGAGACCCGGCAGCGAGCGCGAGTAGGAGCCGGTGGCGAGGATGATGTTGCGGCCGGTGTAGCGCTGCCCGTCCACCTCGACGGTGTCCCGGCTGACCAGCTTGCCGGCGCCCGCGACCACGGTGATGTTCTTGTTGTGGCCCAGCAGGCCCTGCAGGCCCTTGTAGAGGCGGCCGACGACGCCGTCCTTGTACGCGTTCACCCCGGCCATGTCGACGCCGACCAGGTTCGCCTTGATGCCGAACTGCTCGCTCTCGCGGGTCTGGTCGGCGAGCTCGGCCGCGTGCAGCAGCGCCTTGGTCGGGATGCAGCCGCGGTGCAGGCAGGTGCCGCCCACTTCGGCCTTGTCGATCAGCGCTACGGAGAGGTTCAGCTCGGCGGCACGGAGCGCGGCCGCGTATCCGCCACTGCCCGCGCCGAGAATGACGATGTCGAAGGTTCCGCCGTTCGGCTGGCTCACGTTGACTCCAGTGGTCATCATCGTCGCCATGTGGGTCACACAATGGAAACGGTCACAGTCCCGTCTCGGACATCTTGTCACTTGAAGTGCCGCTCAATGCAGGCAGGTGCCCCACGACACGTCCACTCGTCGTACCCTTGCGGCATCGAACGCGAGGAGGGCTTGCGGCGTCGAGGGTGAGGAGAAGCAGTGGCCTGGTTTCGGCGTCGTCCACGCTCCGGTCCGTCCGGCGGGCGCCCGGTGGATCAGGCCGATCTGGATCATCTCACGCAATTCGTCCGGACACGCCGGGGTGTCGA
The DNA here is from genome assembly GCF_040681165.1 of Actinoplanes sp. NPDC051851. NCBI lineage: Bacteria > Bacillati > Actinomycetota > Actinomycetes > Micromonosporales > Micromonosporaceae > Actinoplanes > Actinoplanes sp. NPDC051851. The sequence continues at coordinate 101,692 of NZ_JBFAYF010000022.1, forward strand.
GGCTTTCATCGAGCCGCGTACCACGGTGACCGAAACCACCGTGTTGCTTGTGGCACACGATGGGGAATGGACCCGCCGCCGAATTGAATCCCCGGAGTACGCCCGCCGTTTCGCACACCAGCTGGCATTACCCATCTACGACGTGAAGTTGCTCGGATATCCGCAGCGAATGCGCGATTACAACGCCCGGCAGCGGCGCCGCCCGGCCTGAGCCGGACGGCGGGTGCCGGTCGTTTACGCCAGGTCGTCGACGATCTGCAGCAGGGTACGGATCGGCACGCCGGTGCCGCCCTTGGTCCAGTACCCGGTGGCCTCGCCGGTGTGGTAGCTGGGGCCGGCGATGTCGATGTGCGCCCACTCGACGCCCTCGGACACGAACTCCCGCAGGAACACGCCGCCCTGCAGCATGTGCCCGGCCCGGTCCAGGTTCGCGTTGGTCTGGCAGATGTCGGCGATCTCCGACTCCATGCCCTTGCGGACGTCGTCCGGCAGCGGCATCCGCCAGGCCGGCTCACCGACCGTGGCGCCGGCCGTCTCGACCAGCGCGGTGGCCTCGTCCGAGCCCATCAGGCCGGAGATCCGCTTGCCCAGCGAGATCACCTGGCCGCCGGTGAGCGTGGAGGCCTCGAAGAGGTAGTCGGTGCCGTCCGCGCAGGCCCGGGCCATCGCGTCGCCGAGCACCATGCGGCCCTCGGCGTCGGTGTTGAACACCTCGACCCGCTTGCCGTTGAACATGGTGATCACATCGCCCGGCCGGTACGCCGACCCGGACGGCATGTTCTCCGCGATCGCCAGGTAACCGGAGACCGCGACACCCGGCTTGAGCTGGGCGATCGCCAGCAGCGCGGCGGCCACCGCCGCGGCGCCGGCCATGTCCGACTTCATCTCCCACATGCCGGCCGCCGGCTTGATGCTCACGCCGCCGGTGTCGAAGGTGATGCCCTTGCCGACCAGCGCGACCCGCTTCGGCTCGGCGACGCCCTCCGGCGTGTAGGTCAGCTTGACCAGTCGTGGCGGCGCCTCGGAGCCCTGGCCGACCGCCACGATGCCGCCGTACCCGCCGGCCTTGAGCTGCTCGAAGTCGAGCACCTCGACCTCCAGGCCCACCTCGGTCGCGGCGGCCGTGACCAGGTCGGCGAGGTTCGCCGGGCGCAGCTCGTTGGGCGGCATGTTCACCCAGTCGCGGGCCAGGCGCACCGAGCGGGCCACCACCTCGGCGCGGCGGAGCTCGGCCGTGGCCGCCTCGTCGCCGGCGTCCGCGATCGAGATCTGCAGCGCGGCCACCGGGTCCCGGCGGCCCTTCTGTGGCTTGGTCTTGTACCCCGCGAAGCGGTACGACCCGAGCAGCGCGCCCTCCAGCACCGCGCGCAGCACGGTGGGGGCGTCCTCGTCGTCGGGCAGCGGCAGGGCGAGCGCCACGGCGGGGCTGCCGGCCAGGGCGCGGACCGCGGCGCCGGTGCCCCGGCGCAGGGTCTCCCGGTCCGGGGCGGAGCCGGACGGCTCGTCGCCGAGGCCCACCGCGACGATCAGCGGCGCGGATATCGTGCCGAGCGTGGCCAGCTTGGTCACCTCGCCGGGCGCGCCGGTCGCGCCGAGCAGGGCCAGGGTCGACGTCAGCTTGCCGTCGAACGCCGCGGCGATGCTCTCCGCGCCCGCGGCCGGAAGCAGGGCGCCACCCTGGTCGGGCTGGCTGTGCAGGCCGATGACGATGGCATCGACCGCCAATTCGGCCGGATCGGAATCGACCAGGCTGAGGCTGGGCAGGGTCACTCGGGCTCTCCGGGACGTCAGGCCGGGCCGGCGGCCGGTGGGCGCGCTCCCGGATGGTGGGAAGCCGATGCGAGTGTGCACCGGCGTGGGTGGTATTCCCGCCGACTCTAACTACCTCCAAGGTCACCGGTAAGTTGAGTCTCATGTCTTCCGAGTTCACCGGGCAGCTTTTCCGCTCACCGCTGCACGAACGGCACGTCGAACTGGGCGCCAAGTTCGCCGCCTTCGGCGGCTGGGAGATGCCCCTGGAGTACGCGGGCGGCGGCGTCCTGCGGGAGCACGCCGCGGTCCGGGAGGCGGCCGGCGTCTTCGACGTGTCGCACCTGGGCAAGGCCCGGGTCCGCGGCGCCGGCGCGGCGTCCTTCGTGAACTCCTGCCTCACCAACGACCTGAGCCGCATCCACCCCGGACAGGCGCAGTACACACTGTGCTGCGACGAGACCGGCGGCGTGGTGGACGACCTGATCGCGTACCTCTACGGCGACGACCACGTCTTCCTGATCCCGAACGCCGCGAACACCGCCGAGGTGGTCCGCCGTCTCGCCGCGGCCGCGCCGGAGGGGCTGACCGTCACCGACGAGCACCGGGACTTCGCCGTCCTGGCCGTGCAGGGCCCGCGCTCGGAGGCCGTGCTGACCCGGCTGGGGCTGCCCACCGGGCACGGCTACATGTCGTTCACCGAGGCGTTCCTGGGTGAGGCGGGCATGATCGTCTGCCGGACCGGGTACACCGGCGAGCACGGCTACGAGCTGGTGGTGAGCGCGGAGGACGCGGTCGCGGTCTGGGACGCGCTGATCGCCGAGGGGGTCCGCCCGTGCGGGCTCGGCGCGCGCGACACCCTGCGCACCGAGATGGGCTACCCGCTGCACGGCCAGGACCTCTCGCCGGAGATCAGCCCGGTGCAGGCCGGCGCCGGCTGGGCGGTCGGCTGGTCCAAGCCGGCCTTCTGGGGCCGCGACGCGCTCCTCGCGGAGAAGGCCGCCGGTCCCCGGCGGCGGCTGCGGGGTCTCGAGCTGGTCGGCAAGGGCGTGCTTCGTGGTCATCTTCCGGTGTACGCCGGGGAGCGGGCGATCGGCGAGACGACGAGCGGCACGTTCTCGCCCACGAAGAAGGTGGGCATCGCGCTGGCCCTGATCGACACCGCCGCCGATCTCGCGGACGGTGCCCGGGTCGACGTCGACGTCCGGGGCCGCCGTCTGGAGGCCCGGCTGGTGAAGCCCCCGTTCGTCCAGCCCTCGGTGCGCTGAGTCAGCCCAGGGTCAGGGCGATCAGGGTCACCGTGGTCGCACACTCGACGAGGGCACCCAGCACGTCGCCGGTGATGCCGCCGAACCGGCGTACGCAATGAGCCAGGAGCGCGAGCGCCGCACCCACCGCGAGGAGGACGGCGAGCGGGCCCTGCCACGGACGGCCGGGCACCGCGGCGGTGGCCGCCCCCAGCAGGACGGCCGTGCCCGCCAGCACGGCCGGTAGCGGCACCGTGGCGGCCACCATGGCACCCAGGCCCTCCGGGCGGGCCGGGGGCACCCCGCGGCGGCAGGCGAGCGTGATCGCGAGGCGGCCGGTGGCCCAGGCGATCACGACGGCCGGCCAGGCGACCGCGGCCACGGCGGCGGACTGGATCAGGACCGTGGCGGCGAGCGCGACCACGCCGAACGGGCCGATGTCCGGCTTCTTCATGATCTCCAGCGCGGCGGCGCCGGAGCGGTAGGAGCCGAGCGCGTCGACCGTGTCGGCCAGCCCGTCCAGGTGCAGGCCCCGGGTGAGCAGCGCGCCGGCCGCGACCGTCACCCCGGCCGCGACCAGCGCGGGCGAACCGGCCGCCCGCAGACTCTGGTCCAGGGCCGCGAGCGCCAGTCCGAGCAGCGCGCCGACCAGCGGCGCGAGCGCCATGGCGACGCCCGCGGTGGGCCGGTCGACGCGCCCACCGCGCACCGGCAGCACGGTCAGCGTGGTGACCGCGAGCCGGAGTCCGTCGCCTGTTCGCCCTCCGCTGTCAGACACCAGGCTCGGCGATGTCCGCGATCTCGAAGTCCTCGCCCGCCGCGGACTGCTCGGCGAGCATCGCCGGGTGCACCGGCAGGGACGAGGCCAGGCCGATCGCGGTACGCAGCAGCGGGAGCACGGCCAGCGCGTTCGCGCCCTCGCCGAGGTCCAGGCCGAGCTCCAGCACCGGGGTCAGGCCGAGCACGTCCGCGCCCTGCTTGACCATGCCGAGCGTGCCCGCCTCGGGCAGCAGGCACCAGTGCCGGGTCTGCCCGGCCAGATCCCGGGCGATCAGCCCGGCCGCGATGCCGAGCGGGCCGTCCAGCAGCACCGGCACCCGCCGGGCCGCCGCGCCGAGCAGCACGCCGGTCGCCACCGCCAGGTCCAGGCCGCCGATCTCGCGGAGCAGGTCGGTGGCGCCGCGCGGCTCCTGGCGGATCCGGTGCAGGGCGTCGCGGACCGCGGCGCACCGGACCATCCAGGCGTGGTCGTCGAAGCGCCCGCCGGGCCGGAGCACCCGGGGCAGCGTGGCGGCCGCCTCGGCACCGGTGGTCGCGGCGAGGATCGCGGTGGCCGCCGCCTCGACGCCCACCCCGATCCCGGCCAGCAGCAGCGCGTCGCGTCCCGCGTCGGCGGCGTCGTCGGCGAGCTGCCAGCCCTGGCGCAGCGCGGCCTCGACCGCGCCGAGCTCGGCGACCGGGCCCTCCTCCATCGCGCCGGCGCTGTGCACGCGCAGCACCGCGATGTCCGCGCCCGCCTGACCGGCCAGCCGGCCCAGCACGCCGACACCGAGTTCGGCCTCGGCGACCCGGCGCTCGGTGTCCCGCGCGTCGGAGCCGGCGGCCGCGCCACCGCCGTGGTGACCGGAGATCACCACGACGCGTACCGAGGTCCACGGGCGCGGGGTGGTGGTGTCCTGGATGGAGGCGGCGAACTCGATCGCCTCGGTCAGCGCGCCCAGGCCGCCGCCGGGCAGGTCCGCCCCGACCAGGCGCTCCCGGGCGTCCGGTCCGGCGTCGGTGCTGGGCAGCGGGAGGTCCATGCCCGGCTCGATCTTGGTGAGGCCGGAGGCGACCAGCGGGAGGCTCATGGTCTGCCCGGAGAGCGCGTCCGCGACGGCCGACCGGGAGAGCACCACGGTCGCCTCGGTTGGCGGCGTGAAGTAATCCGGATCGGTCGGCGGGGTCACGAAGACCGGCGGGACCGTGGGGAGTGCCGGAGGCGGGGGCGGTGCCGGGGTCGGCGCGGCCACCGGAGCCGGGCGCAGCAGCGCGACCGTCGGCTCCTCCTCCTGCGGGATCCGCTCCTCCTGCGGGATCCGCCGGACGTCTCCGTCGGTCTTCTTCAGCCAGGTCGGCTGGCCCGCGACCACCAGGACCACGCCGTCGCTCGCCTCGGCCAGTGCCTGGTTCGTCGTGCCCAGCGCGTCCGCGAAGGCCCGTCCCACCGGCGTGGTCGGCACCAGGGAGAGCCCCACCTCGGGACTGACCAGCACCACCCGCGCCGTACAGGAGCGGACCGCCGCGGCCAGCGCCGCGACGTCGGCGGGATCGTCGTTGGGCTGCCGGGCCGGGTCCAGCAGCGCCGCCACCCAGCCGCCCAGGTCATCGACGAGGAGCGTGTCGTCCGGCTTCGCGCCGGCGATCAGCTCGGTGAGCCGGGCCGGGTCGGCCCCGGTCTCCTCGGTCGACCAGGACTGCGGCCGGCGTCGTTGATGCTCCTCGATCCGGGCCAGCCACTCCGGGTCGTCCTCGCCGCCCACCGCGGTCGCCACATACCGTACCGCCGGCGCATCCGCCACCAGGGACTCGGCGAACGCGGATTTGCCGGACCGGATCCCGCCGAGCACCAGGACCGTGTTCCACCGATCATCGGACATGCCCCGTACCTTAAAGCCGAGCCGCACAAGAACACGCCGTAGGGTGGAAGCCCACGACGGACGAACGTGAGGGGGCGGCTCAATGCCGTGGAGTTGGCGGTACGAAGACGTCGACGGTAAGCCGGTCGACGGGCCTGCCGAGACCTTCAGCAGCCAGGCGGACGCCGAGTCCTGGATCGGGCAGGAGTGGCGTCAGCTGCAGGGTGCCGGGGTCGGCAAGGTCGTGCTGGTCGAGGACGACCGGGTCGACTATGCGATGAGCCTGCAACCGGCGGACTGACGTGACCTACGAACCGGTCTACACCCGTACACCCCGGAACGCGTTCGTCCCGAGCCCGGTCTTCGTCGGCATCGTCGCGATCTTCGCGGTCAGCGGCGTGATGACGTGGACCCGCTTCGGGAACATCGGGATCGACGCGTTCCTCTTCGTGATCTCGGGCTGGCTGGTCTCGCTCTGCCTGCACGAGTACGCCCACGCCGTCTCCGCGTACCTCTCCGGCGACCTGACCGTCGCCGAGCGCGGCTACCTCCGGCTGAACCCGCTGAAGTACACGCATCCGGTGCTCTCCATCGTGCTGCCGGTGATCGTGGTCATCCTCGGCGGCATCGGCCTGCCCGGCGGCGCGGTCTGGGTCGACCACCGGTACATCCGCTCCAAGGTGAAGGACTCGCTGATCAGCGCGTCCGGCCCGCTCACCAACGTGGTCCTCGCGGTGCTGCTGGCGGTGCCGTTCCTGATCGGGCTCGGACCGGACCTGAGTACCATCCGGACCGAGCCCCACCTGGAGTTCTGGGCGGCGCTCGCGCTGCTCGTCTTCTTCCAGGTCACCGCGAGCGTGCTGAACTTCATGCCGATCCCGGGCCTGGACGGCGGCAGCGTCATCGCCCCCTGGCTCAGCCCCGCCTACCAGCGGGTGTGGACCATGTTCGCGCCGTACGGGTTCCTGCTGCTCTTCGCGCTGCTCTGGCAGACCCCGGTGGGCACCTGGTTCTACACCGTGGTGGACGCGGTGGCCGGCTGGCTGAACGTGCCGTCCTGGCTCTACGCGTACGGCTACGAGATCATGCGGTTCTGGAGTTCCTAGGGCCGTTTTCCGGGGCTGGTCGTGAGTGCGGGATCCCGCGTCACGACCGGCTCCACGATCTCGTCGATCGCGGCCAGCAGACCCTCGTCCAGCGTCACCCCGGACGCCTTCACGTTGTCCCGGACCTGCTCCGGCCGGGACGCCCCGATGATCGCCGCCGAGACGTTCGGGTTCTGCAGCACCCAGGCGATCGCGAGCTGCGCCATGGTCAGCCCGGCCTGGTCCGCCAGGGGCCGCAGCCGGGCCACCGCGGTCAGCACGTCGTCGCCGAGCCAGCGCGCGATGAAGTTCGCCCCGGCCTTCTCGTCGGTGGCCCGCGACCCGGACGGCGGCTGCTGCCCGGCCTGATACTTACCGGTCAGCACCCCCTGCGCGAGCGGTGACCAGACGATCTGCCCGAGCCCCAGTTCCCCGGACGCCGGCACCACCTCGGACTCGATCACCCGCCACAGGATCGAGTATTGCGGCTGGTTCGAGACCAGCCGGATCCGCAGTTCATCGGCGAGCGGCTTCGCGGCCCGGATCTGGTCGGCGCTCCACTCCGAGACGCCGATGTAGTGCGCCTTGCCCCGGTGCACCACGTCGGCGAAGGCCTCCATGGTCTCCTCGAGCGGCGTGTTGTGGTCGAATCGGTGCGCCTGGTACAGATCCACGTAATCGGTGCCCAGCCGGCGGAGCGAGCCGTCGATCGACTCCATGATGTGCTTGCGGGAGAGGCCGCTGTCGTTCGGCCCCGGGCCCGTACGCCAGAAGACCTTGGTGAATATCTCCAGGCCCTGCCGTCGCTCGCCCTTCAGCGCGCGGCCCAGCACCTCCTCGGCGCGGGTGCCGGCGTAGACGTCGGCGGTGTCGAACGTGGTTATCCCGGAGTCGAGGGCCGCGCGCACGCACGCGAGCGCGGCCTCCTCCTCCACCTGGGACCCGTGGGTGATCCAGTTGCCGTAGGCGATCTCGCTGACCAGCAGGCCGGAACGGCCGAGATGACGGAATTCCATGAACCGACGTTAGGCCCCGGCCGAAGCCCAGCCCCGGCCGGACTCCGGCACGCCGCAGCCCCGGCCGGGTTCCGAAATACGGGCTAGATCACCGGCCGGACGTCCGGCCTCAGCGTCTGCAGTTGCTCGATCGCGTCGGCGCGCTCCACGTAGCGGGTCTCCACCAGCGGCCGGCCGTCCCGGTCCAGCGCGCCCCAGCGCCCCGCCTCGTCGGTGATCAGGAACGCCGACGGGTGGATCACCACGCTCCGGTGCACCGGCGGGACCAGCTGCTGCCCGGTCCGGTCGATCACACCGAAGCGCCCGTTCCCGCCGTCCACCACGGCCAGCCCTTCGCCGGTGAACCCGTCGATCGGGCCGCCGACGCTGAGCGCCGTCGCGAACTGCCGGAACTGCGGCTGCACCGCGATCCGGCCCTGCTTGTCGATGGCGCCCCAGCCGCCCCGCTGGAACAGGGCCAGCCCGTTCCGGAACGGCCGCGCGTCCTGCCAGCCGCCGGGCACGACCATCCGGTTGCCCCGGTCGATCGCGAACCAGCCGCCCTCCTGGTCCCGGGTCACCCAGGCCAGCCCCTCGGAGAACCGGTCCGCGGCCAGGTAACCGGAGTCGGCCCCGATCAGCACGGCACCGTTCTGGTCGATCAGTTCCCAGGCGGGGGAGTCCGGGCGGCGTACCCAGGCGACCCCCTCGGAGAAGGCCTGCGCCTGCGCGTACTGCGGTTCGACGGCCGCCGCGTACCCCCAGAGCCCGGTGCCGTCGTCGCGCAGCGGTATCGGCGTCAGCGTCTCCCCGAGGATCTCCTCGCGGGTCCGCGCGTAGGGCCCCCAGCCGTCCAGGCTGAGGTCGCTGATCAGGTCCAGGGCCAGCTCGACCCGTTCCACCAGCTCCTCGTCGGCGCCCTTGCTGAGGTCCAGGGCCCGCTCGAAGTGGTTCACCGCCTCCAGGTACCGCCCCTGCTCGAACGAGGACCGCCCGGCCAGCTCCCGGATCTCGGCCCGCAGCCGCCCGGACAGCTCCTCCGAGTCGGCCCGCGCGTAGAGCCGGTCCGCCTCATCGAACTCACCACGCCACTGCAGCACGTGCGCCAGCCGCGCTTGCGCGATCGAAATCGGTCGCGCTTCCCCGCTGGCCTCCGCGTGCCGCAACCCTTCCCGCGCATCGGTGAGCGCGTCGTCGTCCTCACCCAGCACCCGGTATATCACCGCCCGCAGGCTGAGCAGCCCGGCGCGCACGTTGTCCCGCTCCGCGAACTCCAGCCGGTCGGTCAGCCGATCCGCCACATCCCAGAGCCGATCCGGTTCCTCGACCCGCTCCCGCAACGTCTGCGGATCGAACATCCATACATGCGCGGCGAGAATCTGCTCCGGATCCGCCCGCCGCCGATCCGCCGGCGCCTGCTGATCACGCCGCTGCCGGATCGCGGGTTTCGCTTCCCGGGTACGCACGGCCCCGGGCTTCCGCCCCAGCGCCCGAGGCTCCTCAGCCCTCGCCGCGTTCCCGGCATCCTCGCCCGCCGCGTTCCCGGCCTCCTCGCCCGCCGCGATTCCGGCATCCGCGCCCGGTGCCTCCTGCTTCGCATGGTTCTCGCCCGCCGGACCCTGCTCCGCAGAGTTCCCGGCCGTCGTGCCCTGCCCGGCTTCCGCCGTCGTGCTCTGCCCGGCTTCCGCCGTCGTGCTCTGCCCGGCTTCCGTCGTCGTGCCCTGCCCGGCTTCCGCCGTCGTGCTCTGCGCGGTCTCCGCCGTCGTGCTCTGCCCGACGGCAGGGTCGCCCGGCGTTCCGTGCCCGGTGGCAGCGACGGTCGCCTCGTCGGCGTCCATTCCCGCTGCCTGTACGGCGGCCGTCTCGCTCTCGTCTCGCTGCGCCGTGCTCTCGCCCTGCGCCGTCCCGCTCTCGCCCCGCACAGGCTCGTTCCCGGCCCGTCCCGGCGCGTCCACGTCGTCGCCCGTCGCAGCGGGCGAGACCTGAACCGTCGCGCCCACGCCGTCGTCCGTGCCCGCCACGCCCGCGCCGTCGTCCGTGCCCGTCGTGCCCGCGCCGTCGCTCGTGGGCGCCGTGCCCGCGGCATCGGCCGTCGACACTTCGACGGCGGTCTCGGACTCGCTGTCCGTCCGTTCCGCCGGCTCGGCCACGACCATGGTGGAGACGGCGGCGGCCGCTTCGGCCGCGGTGTCGTCGACGAGGTCAGTGGCTGGTCCGGTAGTCCCGCCGTGGTGGTGCTCGGCGAGAGACCCGGGTGCGGACGTGTCGTGGTCGTCCCCAGCCCCCGGTTCGGCACCGGACCTCGTCGGCTCGGCCGACCGGCCGCCGTCCCGGGCGGGTTCGACGTCGTCCACCGGCAGCGCCGCGTCACGGCCACCGGCGGTATCCCGCAGCGGCTCCCGACCGAGCCCGCCCGGAACCTCCTCCGTGACGTCGAGCTCCCCGAGGTTCAGCGTCCGGAAGCCCAGATCGCCGTCCACCACGAGACCGATCTCGGTCTCCGCACCCAGCGAGCGCCCGGCCACCGGGCCGCCCACCTGGCTGTCCGACGGTCCCGTCACCGAGATGGCTTCCCCGTCGACCGAACTCTCCAGAGCGGGCGCTTCCGCCCCGATCAGACTCTCCAGAGCGGACGCTTCCGCGCCTGTCCCACTCCTGACCACCTCGGCCTCACCGGCCGCAGTCCCGTCGCTCTCGTCGCCCGCACCGGCATCGACCGTGCCGTCGCCACCGATCGCGTCACTGGTCGCGCCGCCGTCGTTCGCCGTGCTCTCGTCGTCGCCTGCCGTGCTCTCGTCGTCGCCGTCGTCGGGAGACGGAGCGAACCAGCCCATCGGCTTGGTCGTCTCGTCGACCTCCACCACCGCTTCCGGCGCCGGCTCCTCCGCCTCGGGCACCGGCGTGGTGGCGCCGAGCCCGCTCATCGACAACAGCCACCCGAGCCCGTGGGACTCGGCGCCGCTCTCCTGTTCCGTAGCACCATTCTGCTGCGGCGCCGTTTCCGCCGCCAGCATGCCTGCCTGGCCAGAATCCGCGGGCGTACCCGGCACGGCCATCCCGGCAGCCACGTCCCGAACCTCCGGCTGCACCGGCACCGGCTGTCCAGGCACGGGCTGTCCAGGCACGGGCTGTCCAGGCACGGGCTGTCCAGGCAGCGGCTGTCCAGGCACGGGCTGCCCCGAAACCGGCTCGGCCGGCCGCGTATAGCGCGGATCCGATGCCACCGGCTCGCCGCCCTGCAGCGCCCCGGCCCGCCGTGGGTCGATCGGCCGCGTCTGCTCCTCGGCCCGGCTCAAGCCGCCCTGAGCCATCCCGCCCTGAGACGCGATGTCCGCGGCCGTGTCCTCCGCGGCCGCATGCGAGCCCACCCTCCGCGGATCAAGCGGCCGCGTGTGCTCCTCGAAGCGCTCCGGCACCTGCGGTGCGGACGGCACCTGCGGTGCGGACGGCACCTGCGGTGCGGACGGCACCTGCGGTGCGGACGGCACCTGCGGTGCGGACGGCACCTGCGGTGCGGACGGCACC
>NZ_JBFAYF010000022.1:113008-138562 GCF_040681165.1 Actinoplanes sp. NPDC051851
CCTGCGGTGCCGACGGCACCTCGACGTGCGCACCGCCGAGGTCTGCCCGGCGCGGGTCCAGCGGCCGGGTCTGGTCCTCGGCACGCGAATGCGCCCCCAGGTCCCCGTACCGTCCCTGCGCCTGCTCCTCGTGACGCCCCGCGACCGGCGGCTGCTGCCCCGCACGCCGGGGGTCCAGCGGCCGTGTCAGGTCCTCCGGTTGTGCCACCGGTTGCGCCACCGGGTCTGCGCCATACGGACGCGGCGTCTCGCCATCCCGCCCGGACTGCCCCTCCGGACTCGGCGTCCGCCGCGGCAACGGCGCCCCGAAACCCGCCCCGGCGTTCCCGGCACCCGGCACCCCGGCACCCGGAGTCTCCGTACCCGGCAAGCCCGGCACACCCGTACCGGGCGCACCCGCGAACGGCTCGGCGGCATGCGCTGGCGCCGGAGCTGCGAGCCCGGACACGGGAATCCCGGAGACGGGCGAGGCGACGCCCGACACCGGCCGGCTAGCGCTCCACCCGGAGCCCTCCTGCGGATACCCGCCCACCCCGGCGACCCCGGAGACGGGCGTGACCGGCGAGGCGACCCCGGAGACCGGCGCGACACCCGGCGTAGCGACCCCGGAGACCGGCTGGCTCGCACCCCACCCACCGGGCCCGGCCACCCCGGACACGGGCGTGATCGGCGACGCGACCCCGGACACGGGAGCGGTGCCGGAAACCGGCGACGCGATCCCCGACACGGGCGCGACACCCGGCGTGGCCACCCCGGAGACCGGCCGGTTCGGGAGCCAGTCGGCATCCCGGGGCCCATACCCCTGCGGACTCGCGACCCCGGACACGGGTGTGACCGGCGCCGTCCCCGACACCGGCCGGCTCGGCAGCCGATCGGGATACCCGCCGGCCGGAGCGGTCCCGGAGACCGGGGCGACCGGCGTGGTCCCGGGCGGAACCCCGGGTCCGCCCGGGTACATCGCCGCCGGCGGCATGGCCGGCTGCTGCGGCGTGACCCGGGTCGGCTGCGCCGCGGGCCGCGAGGGCATCGGCGAGTTCCGGTCCTGTGGCACGGGACGCAGATCGAACGGCGAGTCCGGCGTACGCCCGGGCCCGCTGCGACGCTCGTCGTAGGCGGGAGCCGGCCGCGCGGCACCGTAGCTCGGCCCGGCCGGCGACATCGGCCGCGGCCCGCCACCGGTGCGCTGGTCCGGCCGTGGCCCACCCTGCTCGGGACGCCGCCCCGGATAGCCCTCGCCCTCGGGCCGGGCTTGCCCCGGCCCCCCGAACCGAGACTGCGGCCCCTGCGGCGGCATCGGCCCCCGCGGAGGCTGCCCGGGTTGACCGGGCTGCCCCTGCTGAGCAGGACCGGGCCCCGGCCTGCGCTGCTGCCCCTGGGGAGGCTGCCCCCACTGCTGACCACCCGGCTGCGGATGAGTCCCGGACTGCTGGTTCCCCGGCTGCGGCATCCGCCCACCGGTAGGTCGCCCGGGCATGGACGGCGACCCCGGCCGCCCAGAAGACCCCGTAGAGCCGGAAGACCCCGGAGAAACGGGCACGCTGGACGACCGCCCCGGCGTCACCGGCACCGATCGTCCCGGCGTCGGCCCCTGCGGCGTCGGCCCCTGCGGCCGCCCGTAGACGGGCGCACCACCACGCGGGTCGGCCGAGGCCGCGGGCCGGTTCCACGACGGCTCCTCGCGCTGCTGCTGGCCCCGGCGCTCGCCACCCCAGGACTGCTCCCCGCCCCAGGACGACTGATCCCCGGTCCACTGGTCGCCACCCCACGACGGCGGCTGCCCCACCGTGGCGCGCCCGGACGGCCCGCCGGTCGCGGGAGCCGAGCTCACCGGCGCGCTGCCACCACGGGACGCCTCGTAGACCGGAGTGTGCACGGCCTTCCGGCGTCCGGGGTCGCCCGGATACCGCTGCCCGGGGACGGGTTCCCATTCCCAGGTGATCTCGTAGACCCACGCCGGCTCGTCGTCCCAGCTGTCCGCACCAGGGCGGGAACTCCAACCGTTCATCGCGCGCCCAACGGGAGACCCGGTGATTGGCAACGCTCCGTCACGGCGAACTCCACCTTTGAGAAAAATCGAGCCGTGGTCGGCGGTGACCCGGGTAGAGTCGCCCGGCTCCACTGCGGGTGTTTGGAAAGGAGATTAACGGCGTGGCCCGGAAAGACGCCAGCGTGCTCACGATCTCTCCGGACGGTCCCTTTCGCGGCGCGGTCACTACTTTCGGTGCACTCGTCGGGTCGGGTTTCCGGCGGTACGCAACCTATCGTCAGGCCACCATAGCCGGAACGTTCACCAACATAGTCTTCGGCTTCCTGCGCTGCTACGTGCTGTTGGCCGTGGCGGCGAGCGCGATCGGCGGCCGGGCCGCGGGATACGACGCCGAACAGCTCGCCACCTACGTCTGGTTGGGGCAAGGGTTACTCAGCGTGGTCGGAATGTGGGGCTGGACGGAACTCGCCGACCGCATCCGTAGTGGCGATGTCGCAGCCGATCTGTTACGTCCGGTCTCCCCGGTGACCAGTTATCTCGCCTCTGACCTGGGGCGGGCCGGCCACGGCATGCTGACCCGGTTCGTACCGCCGCTGGTGGTGGGTCTGCTCTTCTTCCCTCTCCGTACGCCGACCCGGTGGCAGACCGTCCCGCTCTTCTTGCTCTCCGTGCTACTCGCCGTCGTGGTGAGCTTCGGCTGTCGGTTTCTCGTCAACGCGACCGCGTACTGGCTGCACGACGCGCGCGGCCCGCTGATGATGTGGACGCTCGGCGCCGGCGTGCTGGGCGGCCTCTACTTCCCGTTGCGGCTGCTCCCGGAGTGGTTCTCGGTCGCCCTCTGGGTGGCCACGCCGCTGCCCAGCCTGTTGCAGACGCCACTCGACGTGGCCGCCGAACGGGACACCCCGGCGATGCAGGCGGGCCTGGTCGCGCTCCAGCTCTTCTGGGCGGTCGCGGTGCTCGGGCTCGCCGCCCTGGTCCAGCGCCGGGCCGAGAAGCGCCTGGTGGTTCAGGGTGGCTGAGGGGAATCTGCGTGCGTACGCCGCCCTCGCCGGAGCACAGGCCCGTTCGGTCTTCTCCTACCGTGCCTCGTTCGTGGTGGAGATGGTGGCCAACATGGGCGCCACCGTCCTCGACGTGCTGGCGGTCCTCGTACTCTTCCGAGCCACCCCGATAGTGGGCGGATTCACCCTTGCCGAGGCGGCGCTCACCGTCGGGCTGAGCTCGGCCGCGTTCGCGTTCGCCGACTTCCTGGTCGGCAATGTGGACCGGCTCAAGACGTACGTCCGGGCCGGCACGCTGGACGCGGTGCTGGTCCGCCCGCTCGGCGCGTTGCCGCAGCTCCTGCTGATGGACCTGCCGATCCGGAAGCTGCTGCGGGTGGTGTTCGGCGTCGCCGTGCTGGCGGTCGCGATCGGCGCCAACGACATCCACTGGACGCCCGCGCGGGTGGTGCTCGTCGTGATCACCCCGCTCGCCGGGAGCCTCTTCTTCGGCTCGATCTTCGTGGTCAGCGCCACTCTCGCGTTCTGGTGGGTCGACTCCGGCGAGATCGGCTCGGCCTTCACCTACGGCGGGCGCGACTTCACGGCGTACCCCATCACCGTCTACGGAGAGTGGTTCCGCAACCTTTTCGCGTACGCCATGGGCTTCGCCTTCGTCGCCTACCAGCCGGCGCTGGCGCTCCTCGGCCGGACCGATCCCCTGGGCCTGCCGTCCTGGGCCGGCTTCGTCTCCCCGCTCGTCGCGCTGGTCGCGGCCTGCCTCGCCGCCGCCGTCTGGCGCGTCGGCATCCGCCACTATCGGAGCACCGGCTCATGATCACGATGAAAGACCTTCGAAAAGATTTCTCCGTACGCGTGAAGAAGGGCCGCCTCCGCCGGGAGAAGCGGGTCGTGAACGCGGTCGACGGGGTCAGCCTGACCATCGAGCGCGGCGAGATGGTCGGCTACATCGGCCCGAACGGCGCCGGCAAGTCGACCACGCTGAAGATGCTGACCGGCGTGCTGACCCCGTCCGGCGGCGAGGTCTCGGTCTGTGGTCTCGTCCCGGTGCCGCAGCGGATCCGGCTGGCGCTCCGGATCGGCGTGGTCTTCGGCCAGCGCTCGCAGCTCTGGTGGGACCTGCCGCTGCGCGAGTCGTTCGCGCTGCTCCGGCACATCTACCGGGTGCCCGCCACCGAACACGCGGGCCGGCTGAAGCGCTGCCGTGACCTGCTGGACCTGGACGGGTTCCTGGACACCCCGGTCCGCCAGCTCTCCCTCGGCCAGCGGATGCGCGGCGAGCTGACCGCGGCGCTGCTGCACGGCCCGGAGGTGCTCTTCCTGGACGAGCCGACGATCGGCCTGGACGTGGTCAGCAAGCAGGCGGTCCGCTCGTTCCTCGCCGAGCTGGGCGCCACGGGCGACGTCACCCTGGTGCTGACCACCCACGACCTGGCCGATATCGAACGCCTCTGCGAGCGCCTCGTGGTGATCGATCACGGACGCGTGGTGCACGACGGCACGATCGACGCGCTGCATGCCCGCTACGGTTCCCGCCGCAGCCTGGTCGCCGACCTGGCGGTGCCGCTGCCCGAGGGCTTCACGCTGCCCGGCACCACGCTGACCTCGGTCGAGGCCGACCGCCACCGCGCCACGTTCGCCCTCGACGCGGCCACCGCCGGCGAGGCGGTCGCGGCCCTGGTGGCGGCGGTCCCGATCCGCGATCTCTCGGTGGTCGAGCCGGACATCGAGGACGTGGTGGCCCGCCTCTACACCACATAGCCCACCGTCCCCCCAGGGCTCTCTCCACCTCGACGCCGGCGGGTTTTGGCTGGTTCTCAGGGGTGCCTCGAGCGGCCGAGGCACCCCTGAGAACCAGCCAGGAAGAGCTAGCGGTGTTCCATGATCAGCACCGCCCAGGACGGTTCCAGAGCCTCGTACCGATGCGGAATATCCCCTGGAAACGACACGTAGTCGCCCGGTCCGACCTCGACCGGATCATCCGCAGGACCGATTCTGATCCTCCCGGCACCGACCACGATGTGCTCCGTGCTGCCCGGGATGTGCGCCTCGGCCTCCCGCGCGACCCCGGGCTCCAGCTCCATCAGATACAGATCCCGCCGCACATGCGGTGACCCCGCCGCGAGCAGCGTCGCCACGAAGTCGGCGTGATCGGCGCGCAGCCGAGTGGCCCCCTCACCCGCGCGGATCACCCGGATCGGCGAGGGTTCCGGCTCGACCAGCCGGCTGAACGGCACGCCGAGCGCCACCCCGAGCGCCCAGAGCGTCTCGATGCTCGGATTCCCGGTACCCGCCTCCAGCTGCGACAACGTGGACTTGGCCAGCCCTGCGCGCCGGGCGAGTTCGGTGAGCGTGATCCCGGCCCGCTCCCGTTCCCGGCGAAGGGCGGCGGCGATGACGGCGAGCGGCGGTGCCGGCTGCTGCATGTGTGTTCGCTCCATCGGTCGGGTTGTTCGGTTTGACGAACACTTCGCCTTCGTTCAGCATGACGAACTATGGGGACGTTATATCGAACACGAGCGCGGCCTCGCGACGTGGCCGCGCTCGCTGCCGCGATGATCGCGGTCGGCGCCTCTTTCGGTGCGATCTCTTTCGCGTACGCCCTCCCGTGGTGGTTCGCGCCCGCGATGTCGGTCTTCGTCTTCGCCGGCGGGGCTCAGTTCCTGGCCGCCGGCCTACTCGCGGCGGGTAACCCGCTGGCCGCCGTGGCCGCCGGCCTGCTGCTGAACGCCCGCCACCTGCCCTTCGGCCTCGCGGTCGCCGAGACGGTCGGCCCACGCCTGCGCAACCGCTTGATCGGCAGCCACTTGATGACCGACGAGGCCGTCGCCTTCACCCTGGCCGAGGAGACCGCCGAGGCCCGCCGCCGCGTCTACTGGCTGGTCGGCATCACGCTCTTCCTCAGCTGGAACCTGGGCACCATCCTCGGCACCCTGCTGGGCGGCGCCATCGGCGACACGGGCACGCTCGGCTTGGACGCCGCTTTCCCCGCGGCCCTCTTCGCCCTGATCCTGCCGTCCCTGAAGGACCGCGACACCCGTCGCGTCGCCCTGTCCGGCATGGCGATCGCCGTCCTGCTGACCCCGGTCCTCCCCGCGGGCCTTCCCGTTCTCTGCGCCCTCCTGGGCCTGCTCACCCTCCTGCGCCCGGTCACCCTCCTGGGCCTGCTCGGCCTCCCGCGCCCGTTCACCCTCCTGCGCCGCCCGGCCCGCCCGTCATCGCCACCGTGCGTTCCCGCGCCCCGAAAACCACCCGTTCGTCCAGATGAATCCGGTATGGCCGCCATGAACGATGCGACGGACCGGGAGGCCCGATGCTGATCGCCGTGATCGTGGCGCTCGCCGTGGGTACCTACACGATCCGTCTGAGCGGCGTGCTCCTGCGCGACCGCCTGAAGCTGTCACCCGCCCTGCAGCGGACCCTCCCGATGGCCGCCGCCGCACTGCTCGCCGCCTTGGCCGGAACGTCCGCCCTGATGGCCGACGTCACGTTCGCCGGGACCGCCCGCCCGGCCGGCGTCCTCGTCGGCGTACTGCTGGCCTGGCGCCGCGCCCCGTTCATCGTGGTCGTCCTCGCCGCCGCCACGGTCACCGCCCTCCTGCGCCTGGCGGGCATCCCCTGACCGCGTCGAGGCAGGGACCCATCCGCCCGCTCTCACGCCCGCCCCGGCGCCAGGCACCCCGTGGCGTGGGGAGCGTCGTGGCGCGGTGTACCTGATCTGGCGATCACACCCGTGGGCGCCAGTCGCCGAGTCTTGGCTGGTCGTCAGGGGTGCCTCAACCCGCCTCACACACCCCTGGAGCCCAGCTTTCGGATCCTGGCTGGCGCTCCGGGATGCTTCCCGGGGCCTCAGACACGCCTGAGCACCAGCCGACTGATCCGTGACTGATCCGGCCTGGCGACGGGCCCGCCTGGCGACGGGCCCGCCTGGCGACGGGCCCGCCTGGCGACGGGCCCGGTCTGATGGCGGGGGCCGGCCTGGCGGCTGGTCGGGCCTGGCGACTGAGCCTGTGTCCTGCCCCGGGGAGTGCGGGAGGGTCAGACCGTGGTGCCCAGGTCGATGCGGGGCTTGGGGACGCGCATGCGGCGGAACGTGAGGCCGCGCATGACGCCGTACAGGTAGAGGGAGCCCAGGCGCTGGTCGGTCTTCGGGAAGCGGGCCGTGACCAGCTTCTTGATGCGGCGGGCGATGAAGACGCTGTCGACCACGACGGCGAAGGCGAGCAGGGCCCAGAGGATGTTGCTGCCCAGGCGGACGGCCTCGATGTTGACCGAGGAGCCGACCAGGACGATCACGGCGCCGGCGATGAAGAAGGAGCCGACCGTGCGGCGGGAGTCGACGATGTCGCGGACCAGGGCGCGCTCCGGGCCCCGGTCACGGGCGAGCAGGTAGCGCTCGTCGCCGTTGCGCATGCCCTCGGCGGCCTCGGCGCGCTCGATCCGCTGGCGCTCGCGGAGCTGCTTCGTCGCCTCCTTGCGGTTCGCCGGGGCGGCCTCCTGCACCCGGCGGCCCTGCTGGGCGCGTTTCGGCGTGACCACGCCCAGCTCTTTCTTGCTGGGCGTGTAGCTCTTGGAGCGGGCGGCACTCGTCGCCTCGTCGGTGACCGAGGTGGTGGCGTCGGCGACGAGGTCGGTGCTCTTGCGGCGAAACAGCGGGGACACGCCACGAGCGTAGCCAAACGGCGCGGTGTGTCACACACCGCGCCGTTGATCGTGACGAAATTGCAGGCTGGGAGGGGTTACGGACGCTCGACGTGAGCGCCGAGGGCGGCCAGTTTGGCCTCGAAGTCCTCGTAGCCGCGGTTGATCAGGTTGACGCCGTACACCCGGGAGGTGCCCTCGGCGGCCAGGGCGGCGATCAGGTGCGCGAAGCCGGCCCGCAGGTCCGGGATGACCAGGTCGGCGGCGTGCAGCTTGGACGGGCCGGCGATGACCGCGGAGTGCATGAAGTTGCGGCGGCCGAACCGGCAGGGGGTGCCGCCGAGGCAGTCCCGGTAGACCTGGATGGTGGCGCCCATCTGGTTCAGCGCCTCGGTGTAGCCGAGCCGCTGCTCGTAGACGGTCTCGTGCATGATCGAGATGCCGCGGGCCTGGGTCAGGGCGACGACCAGGGGCTGCTGCCAGTCGGTCATGAAACCGGGGTGTACGTCGGTCTCGAGCGCGACGGCGTTGAGCTCGCCGCCCGGGTGCCAGAACTTGATGCCGCCCTCGGCGCCGGTGACGCCGTTGCGGGCCACCCGGTCGTCGGTGATCTTCAGCTCGCCGCCGATGTTCCGGTAGACGTTCAGGAACGTCATCATGTCGGCCTGGCGGGCGCCGAGCACCTCGATCTCGCCGCGGGTGGCGAGCGCGGCGGCGGCCCAGCTGGCGGCCTCGATCCGGTCCGGGATCGGCTTGTGCTCGTAGCCGTACAGCTTCGGCACGCCCTGGATCTCGATGACCCGGTCGGTGTGCACCGTGATGATCGCGCCCATCTTCTGCAGGATGCAGATCAGGTCGATGATCTCCGGCTCGATGGCGGCGTTGCGCAGCTCGGTGATGCCCTCGGCGCGGACCGCGGTGAGCAGCACCTGCTCGGTGGCGCCGACGCTCGGGTACGGCAGCTCCAGCTTGGCGCCGTGCAGCCCGTTCGGCGCACTGAGGTGCATGCCCTCGGGCGTCTTGTCGACGACCGCGCCGAACTCGCGCAGCGACTGGATGTGGAAGTCGATGGGGCGCGGCCCGATGTGGCAGCCGCCGAGGTCCGGGATGAACGCGTGCCCGAGACGGTGCAGCAGCGGGCCGCAGAACAGGATCGGGATCCGGCTCGACCCGGCGTGCACGTTGATCTCGTCGGTGCTGGCGCTCTCCACGTTCGTGGGGTCCATCACCAGTTCGCCGTCCTCGGCGCCGTCGCTGACCTTCACGCCGTGCAGGCCGAGCAGACCGCGCACGACCTCGACGTCGCGGATCCGCGGTACGTCGTAGAGGCGGCTCGGTGACTCGCCCAGGAGGGCGGCGACCATCGCCTTGGAGACCAGGTTCTTGGCGCCACGGACCCGGATCTGACCCTGCAGCGGCGTACCGCCGTGCACGATCAGGACATCGTCGGTCAACGTAACCTCCAGCCGGCGGGCGTGTGGGCGCCCGGTGATCGAGGGGCAGAATTCGAGTGGGGGTACCCGATCCTGCAACCGGGGAAGCATAGCGCTGAGTGACAAACACGCCAGTCGTGGACGCACAGGAAACGCCGAGAAATGCTCGCTAACGTGCTGTAGCCGGGGAATCACCCGAGCGGATGAATTCTCCCGGCTACAGAGAGTGACTTCTCGAGGTTTGCCCTTTAGGGCAGTGCGAGCATCTGGTCAAGACCGACGCGGGCCTCTTCCGCCGTCTTCTCGTCGACGGTGATCACGTTCGGGACACGTCCGGCGACCAGTTCCTCGAGGGTCCACACCAGGTGAGGGAGGTCGATGCGGTTCATGGTGGAGCAGTAGCAGACCGTCCGGTCGAGGAACATGATCTGTTTGTCCGGGTGGGCCAGGGCCATCCGGCGGACCAGATTCAGCTCGGTGCCGACCGCCCACGCGGATCCGGCGGGCGCCGCGTCGAGAGCCTTGATGATGTACTCGGTCGAGCCCACGTGGTCGGCGGCCTGCACCACCTCGTGCCGGCACTCCGGGTGGACCAGCACGTTCACACCGGGGACCCGCTCACGGACCTCGTTCACGCTGTCCAGCGTGAAGCGCCCGTGCACCGAGCAGTGGCCGCGCCAGAGGATCATCCGCGCGTTCCGCAGCTGCTCGTCGGTCAGCCCGCCGTTCTTCTTGTGCGGGTCGTAGAGCACACAATCGTCAAGATCAAACCCCATCTCCAGTACGGCCGTGTTGCGGCCCAGGTGCTGGTCGGGGAGGAAGAACACCTTGCTGCCCTGCTCGAATGACCAGGTCAGGGCCCGCTTGGCGTTCGACGAGGTGCAGACCACGCCCTTGTTGCGGCCCACGAAGCCCTTGATGTCGGCCGACGAGTTCATGTAGGTCACCGGCACGATGTCGTTCGCGATGCCCAGGTCCTCGAAGAGCTCCCAGGCCGTCTCGACCTGTCCGAGCACCGCCATGTCGGCCATCGAGCAGCCCGCCGCGAGGTCCGGCAGGATCACCTTCTGCTCGGGCTTGGTCAGGATGTCCGCGCTCTCGGCCATGAAGTGCACGCCGCAGAAGACGATGAACTCGGCCTCCGGGCGGGCCGCGGCCTGCTGGGCGAGCTTGAACGAGTCGCCGGTGACGTCGGCGAACCGGATGACCTCGTCACGCTGGTAGTGATGCCCGAGCACGAAGACCCGGTCGCCGAGCGCGGCCTTCGCCGCCTCGGCCCGGGCCACCAGGCCGGGGTCGCTGGGTGCGGGCAGATCGCCGGGGCAGTCCACGCCCTTCTCGCTCGCCGGGTCGGTGCCCTGTCCGAGGAGCAGCAGCGAGAGCGGGGTGTTCGAGGGTTCGGTCCAGGTCGACGTCACGTCCGTCATGGTCGCACAGCACCTGGGACGGTAGAGACGCCGAACGGAGTGCGATGCCACACTCACCGGGTGCGTGTGCTGATCTGTCCGGACAAGTTCGCCGGTACCCTCTCCGCCCCCGAAGTCGCCCAGGCCGTCGTGGACGGCTGGTCCGTCCCGGACGACGTGCTGGTGCAGCGCCCTCTCGCGGACGGCGGCCCCGGCTTCGTCGAGGTCCTGGCCACGGCGCTGGACGGCCGCCGGATCCCGGTGAACACCGTCGACCCGCTCGGCCGCCCGGCCCGGGGCGAGATCCTGCTGGTCGGTGCGACCGCGTATGTGGAGAGCGCCCAGGCGTGCGGGCTGCACCTGCTCACGCCGGAGGAGCGCGACCCCAAGGCCACCACGTCGTACGGGCTCGGCCTGCTGATCGCCGCCGCGGTGGAGTACGGCGCGGCCGAGGTGGTGATCGGGCTGGGCGGCTCGGCGACCAACGACGCGGGCGCCGGGATGCTCGCCGCGCTCGGCGCCGGCCCGGTCGACGTGGCCGGGTACGCCCTGCCCTACGGCGGTGCGCCGCTGATCACCGCGGCGGGTCTGGCCGGTGCTCCGCAGCTGCGGCGGGTGAGCCTGGTCGCGGCGACGGACGTGGACAACCCGCTGATCGGCCTGCACGGCGCGAGCAGCGTCTTCGGCCCGCAGAAGGGCGCCACGCGGGAGGAGGTGCTTCTCCTGGACGCCGCCCTCGCGCACTTCGCGGGCGTACTCGAGAAGGGTCTCGGGGTGGAAGGTCTCGACCTTGCTCCCGGTGGGGGAGCGGCCGGTGGGCTCGGGGCGGCGCTGATCGCGCTCGGCGGGCGGGTGACGTCGGGGATCCGGCTGGTGAGCGACCTGATCGGGCTGGACCGGGAGCTGGATGCGGCGGATCTGGTGATCACCGGGGAGGGCAGCTTCGATCATCAGTCGCTGCGCGGCAAGGTGGTCGCCGGGATCGCGGCCGGCGCGCGCGACCGCGGCCTGCCCTGCGTGGTGCTGGCCGGGCGCAACGAGACCGGCCACCGGGAGGCGTCGGCCGCCGGGGTGACCGAGACCCGCACCCTCGTCGAACATTTCGGATCGGTCGAGACCGCCCTTTCCGAGCCCGCGCGTGGGCTGCGTGAACTGGCGGAACGCTTGTCGGGGCAGTGGAGCAGATAAGCGAAGCGATATTCCGTTTCAAGGGCGGTGGGTGGGGCGGTCGGATGGCGGTGATCTGGATTTCCCCGGATTGGGAATCCGGGGGAATGGGGTTAGCGTTGGCCAGTACGGCACATGTCCGCACCTGGCAGGGAGTTACTAGTGACCACTGAAGCGCACACCGAGTCGACCGAGGCGACCGCCCCGACCGGCGTCATCTTGTCCGACGTCGCGGCTGTGAAGGTCAAGGCCCTGATCGAGCAGGAAGGGCGCGACGACCTGCGCCTGCGTATCGCCGTACAGCCCGGTGGCTGCTCCGGCCTGCGCTACCAGCTCTTCTTCGACGAGCGCTCGCTCGACGGGGACGTCGTCAGCGACTTCGACGGGGTCGAGGTCGTGGTGGACCGGATGAGCGCCCCCTACCTGGCCGGCGCGACCATCGACTTCGCGGACCGGATCGACGCCCAGGGCTTCACCATCGACAACCCGAACGCGCAGAACTCCTGCGCCTGCGGCGACTCGTTCCACTGATCCTGTTCCTTCAGGCAGGCCGTCCCGTTAACGGGGCGGCCTGTTCCTCGTAACGGGCCGGTAGTCTCAACGCGTAACAGCCCCCGTTCCCGAAACCCTGAGGGCCACCATGAAGATCGCCGTGACCGGCTCGATCGCCACCGACCACCTCATGCACTTCCCCGGCAGGTTCGCCGACCAGCTGATCGCCGACCAGCTGCACAAGGTCTCGCTCTCCTTCCTCGTCGACGACCTGGTGGTCCGCCGCGGCGGCATCGCCCCGAACATCGCGTTCGGGATGGGCAAGCTCGGTCTGCGGCCGATCCTGGTGGGCGCGGTCGGTGCGGACTTCGCCGACTACCGGTCCTGGCTGGAGCGGCACGGCGTGGACTGCGACTCGGTGCACATCAGCGACGTGGCACACACCGCCCGCTTCGTCTGCACCACCGACGACGACCTGAACCAGATCGCGTCCTTCTACGCGGGCGCGATGTCCGAGGCGCGCAACATCGAGCTGGCCCCGGTGGTCGAGCGGGCCGGCGGCATCGACCTGGTCCTGATCAGCGCGAACGACCCGGCCGCGATGATCCGGCACTCCGAGGAGTGCCGCGTGCGCGGTTACAAGTTCGCCGCCGACCCCTCCCAGCAGCTGGCCCGGGTCGACGGGTCGGACGTGCTCACCCTGATCCGCGGCGCCGAGTACCTGCTCTGCAACGAGTACGAGCGCTCGCTGCTGGAGACCAAGTCCGGCCTCTCCGGCGAGCAGATCCTCGACGAGGTCCGGTTCCGGGTCACCACGCTCGGCAAGGACGGCGTGGAGATCACCGGCCGGGAGATCGAGCGGATCCACGTCCCGGTCGTCCCGGACGTGATCGGCGAGGACCCGACCGGCGTCGGCGACGGCTTCCGGGCCGGCTTCTTCTCCGGCCTCTCCTGGGGGCTGGGCGTGGAGCGCTCTGCCCAGGTGGGCTCGCTGGTGGCGGCGCTGGTGCTGGAGACGGTCGGCACCCAGGAGTACGACATCAGGAACGCCGACTTCCTCAAGCGCTTCGCCGCGGCGTACGGCGACGAGGCGGTCGCCGAGATCGCGGCGCATCTCCCGGCCTGAGGGTAGAACAGTTACATGGTCCTCGCGGTCTTCGCCGGTCTGCCCGGTGTCGGCAAGAGCACTCTCGCCGCCTCGGTCGCGGCCGAGCTGCCCGCGGCGGTGCTCGCCGTCGACGTCGTCGACTTCACGCTGCAGCGCCACGGTGTGCAGGAGCCCCGGCCCGGCTTCGCGGCGTACGCCGTGGTGGCCGCGCTCGCCGAGGAACAGCTCAAGATCGGCCACAGCGTGATCATCGACGCGGTCAACCCGGTCCGGGCGGCCCGTGACCTCTGGGTCGACCTGGCCGAGCGCCTCAAGGTGCCGCTGCGCGTGGTCGAGGTGGTCTGCGGCGACGACGCGGAGCACCGGCGCCGGGTCGAGGCGCGCTATGCGGTCCGCGACCACGACGGCGTACCGGACTGGGTGCGTGTCCTGGAACGGCAGGCGGAGTACGAGCCGTACCTGGGCCCGCGCCTGGTGGTCGACACCTTCCTGGCGAGGGAACCGGTCCCGCAGGTGGTCGGCTACCTCGGCTGACCCGGCACTCAGCTGATCCGGCTGACCCGGCACTCAGCTGATCCGGCGGACGTCGAACGCGTGGCCGTCGCCGGCGACGAACTCCTGGCCCTTCATCCGGCACCAGGCGGGGATGTCGTTGGCGGCGGCCGGGTCGTCCGCGAGCACCCGGACGACCTCGCCGACGGCCACCCCGGGCATCGCCTTGGCCAACCTGATCACCGGCAACGGACACCGCTGCCCGAGACAGTCCAGCGTGATCAGAGCCCGGCCTCCTTCCGGATCTCGGCGACCAGTGCGGGGAGGACCGTGAGGAAGCGGTCGACGTCCTGCTCGGTGGTGTCGCGGTGCAGGGAGACGCGGACGTTGCCGTGACTCAGCACGCCCATCGCCTCCAGGACGTGGCTGGGGCGCAGGGTGGAGGCGGTGCAGGAGGAGCCGGACGAGACGGCGAAGCCGTGCCGGTCCAGGGCGTGCAGCAGGGCCTCGCCGTCCACGTAGAGGCAGCTGAAGGTGACCAGGTGCGGCAGACGGCCGACCGGGTCGCCGACGATCTCCACGTCCGGGACCGTCGCCGCCACCCGGTCGCGGATCCGGTCGACCAGGGTGGACAGGCGGGCCGACTCGGCCGCGGCCTCGGCGGTCACGGCGCGCAGGCTCGCCGCGGCGGCCACGATGGCCGGGAGGTCCGCCGCGCCCGGCGGGCCCGGGCGATAAAGATCATCCTGAGGGGTGGGTGAGATCCATCGCACCCCTTTGCGTACGGCCAGGACGCCGACACCCGGCGGGCCACCCCACTTGTGCGCGCTGGCGCTGAGCAGCGACCAGCCCGGTGGGACCGGCAACCGGCCCACCGACTGCGCGGCGTCCACGTACAGGGGTACCCCGGCCGCGGCGCAGTAATCCGCGGCGGCGGCGACCGGCTGCAGCGTGCCGGCCTCGTGACTGGCACTGATCAGGGCGGCGAGCGCCACGCCCGGCGCGGCCACGGCGGTGGACCAGGCGTCCAGGTCGAGGTGGCCGAGCATGTCCACACCCACCTCGTGCGCCTCGCCGGCACCGGCCGCGTGCAGCACGGCGGAGTGCTCGATCGCCGAGTGGACCAGCGTGTTCCCCGCCCGGCGGCGCCCGGCCAGACCACCCAGGACGGCCGCCTGCGCCGCCGCCGTGCCGGAGGGCCAGAAGGACACCTCGTCCGGTCGTACACCGAGGATCTGAGCGACCACCGCGGTGGCGGCGTCGCGCAGCTGCTGGGCCCGCCGCCCGGCCGCGTAGAGACGTGACGGGTCCGCCCAGCCGTCGGCGAGCGAGGCGAGCAGCGCCTCGCGGGCCACCGGATGGAGCGGAGCGGCGGTGGCCGCGTCCAGGTACACCGCCGGATCACCTGTGTAATCCACACCGCGACGGTATCGTCCGAAACGTTGAGTCTTTGTTCGCGGTCTTGGTCCTCCCCCCGGTGACGGGCGGGGCGGGCCTGGTCGAGTAGTGTGCGACCGTCGGTGAGCCTTGCCGCCAGGTGTCCGGTTTCGGCAGGCGGCGCTGCTAAGGAGGCAGAAGCAGGTGGGCGCAAGGAGTTCGGCCACACGGCCGCGGGCGATGGGCCGGGCGGCCGGGCTGGGTCTCGGCGGCGCGACGCTGCTGACGTTGCTCTCGGGATGCTCGATCGAGGACTGGGGCAGCGCGTTCGGCCACTTCGGTTGGCCGGGCCGCGGTGTGAGCCTTCAGGCACATGAGATGTACGACCTCTGGATCGCTTCGGTGCTCGCGGCACTCGCCGTCGGCGTCGGCGTCTGGGGCCTGATCTTCTGGTGCGTGATCCGGTATCGCAAGCGCGGCGAAGAGCTGCCCGTGCAGACCCGGTTCAACATGCCGATGGAGGTGCTCTACACGGTCACCCCGGTGCTGATCGTCGCGGTGCTCTTCTACTACACGGCGATCGTGCAGACCGATGTGGACAAGCTTTCCAAGAACCCGGACCAGATCGTCGAGATCACCGCGTTCAAGTGGAACTGGCAGTTCAACTACCGGGACGGCATGGGTGTCGACGCGCACACCGTGGCCTCCACGGTCGGCTCGTCGGACGTGATCCCGCTGCTGGTCCTGCCGGTCGGCGAGAAGATCCGCTTCGAGGAGACCAGCAAGGACGTAATCCACTCGTTCTGGGTGCCGGAGCTGCTGTTCAAGCGCGACGTCATGCCGGGCAGCATCCGCAACGTCTTCGAGGTGACCCTCGACAAGGAGGGCCGCTACGTCGGCCGGTGCGCGGAGCTCTGCGGCACGTACCACGCCTTCATGAACTTCGAGCTGGTCGCGGTCTCCGCGGACAAGTTCGACACCTTCCTGGCGGCGAAGAAGGACGGTTCCACCACCCAGGAGGCGATGGCGGCCATCGGCTACACCGGTGACCAGGCGTACGCCGTCACCACGGTGCCGTTCAACACCCGTCGCCAGACGCACAGCTGGAACCAGGGCGACACGGTCGCCTCCGGAACCGGGAAGTAGGGACTCAGGTGCGTACCGAATACAAGATCTTCTCCGGCGTCGCGCTCTTCCTCTTCGGAGCGGCCGCGGTCTACGGTCTCTACACGCACGGCCAGCAGCACCAGACCGAGTGGGTCGGTACGATCGCGCTGATCCTCTCCGGCCTCCTCTGCTCGATGTGCGGCGGCTTCTTCTGGTTCGTGGCCCGGCGCATCGACCTGCGCCCGGAGGACCGGGAGGACGGCGAGATCGCCGAGGGCGCCGGCGAGCTGGGCTTCTTCAGCCCGGGCAGCTACTGGCCTTTCGGCATTGCGCTCTCCGCGGCGATCGCCGGCCTGGGCCTGGTGTTCTGGATGTGGTGGCTGCTCGCGTTCGGCCTGATCTGCGTGATCTTCACGGCCTGCGGCATGCTCTTCGAGTACTACAGCGGCACCCGCCACCCGGCCGAGCACTGATCACGGTCGTCTGACGTCCGCCGAGAGCCCGCGCCCCCCCAGGGGACGCGGGCTCTTCGCATGTCCTGCCAAGATCCACGCCGGTTCGTGTTCGGTGGCGCGTTACGGGCGGTCCGGGCTCACGATCATGTCCGGCCGGGGCGACGGGAATCCACCATCGCCGACCGGGTCGTTCTGGCGCCCCGATGGCGGCTGCACGAGCACACGGTCGCGGATCGAGTGCGCCCACCGCCCCTGATCACCCTTGATCGCGTGCACCCGCCGCCTCTCTCGCGCTGTTCGGGTGCACCAGCCGTCCTTCAGGCGCTGTTCGGGTGCACCAGGCGTCCTTCAGGCGCTGTTCGGGTGCACCAGGCGTCCTTCAGGCGCCGTTCGGGTGCCCTCAGGCGCCGTTCGAGTGCAGGCGCCCTTCACGCGCTGTTCGAGTGCGCCTGCAGCCCCTCTCGCGCTGTTCGCGTACCCGTTCCGCCCCGGGTCCACCGGCCGCGGCGCCGTGGAGTGTGTGTCCCGGACTGGTGCGACGTTGGGTGCCCGCAGGTGCCCGCCGCTCCAGGTCCGTCGTGCCCGCTGCTTGTGCCCGCTGCTCGTGTGTGAAGTTCGGGTGCGTCTACTTCACAACAGGGCGTGCTGTTTGCGGTGGTGTGTGGAGTATCGGTGCGGCGAGCGGCCGAACTTCACACGCGAGCGTGGTCAGGCGGCGGAGCGCTGCTGTGGGGCGATGCGGCGGGGGCCCGTACCGGACGGCATCCACAGGTGGACGACGATCGGGGCGATGACCTCGGCGGCGCCGCAGCGGGTGCAGACCAGCTCGGGACACTCGTCGTGGCCGTCCTCGCAGGGCGGTACCTCGAAGAGCATGTCGCCGTCGCAGACGACGCAGCGCAGTTCTCGTTCTGGCACGGGTGTCTCCTTCGCCGGAAGGTGGAATTACCCGAATGTCATTCAGACGGTGTCATGCGAATCGGGCATTGTCGGGCATTCTGACCGGCGTGTTGCTGGTTTTTTCCAGTAATCCGTCGAATTGGCACATCACGATTCGGCACCGGCGGCACCGGCGGCACCGGCGGCACCGGTAGCACCGGTAGCACCGGTAGCGCCGGTAGCGCCGGTAGCGCCGGTAGCGCCGGTAGCGCCGGCAGGCGGCCTCCAGGAAGCCGACGGGTGACGACGGTGGGCGACGAATGGCGGGTGGGCAGGAGTGGGCGGGCGGGAGCCGCGCGTGGCGGGAGTGCGCGGAGCGGACCGGGTGAGGGTCAGGCGGCGGCGGACTGGGCGGCGGTGACCCAGCGCTGGAGCTGGGCGGTGACGGCGCCGGAGTCGATCGTTTCGCCGGCGCGGGCGATGCCGGCGCGCAGCGTCTCCCGGAAGTCGCCCGGGAAGCCGCTCTGCGCGGCGAACGCGGCCGCCGCGTTGAGGACCACGGCGTCGCGTACCGGGCCGGTCTCGCCCGCGAACGTGCGGTGGGCCACGTCGGCGTTGAAGGCCGAGTCGCCGCCCCGCAGGTCGGCCGGGCTGCTGCGCGGCAGGCCCAGCTCGACCGCGTCCACCACCAGCTCCTCCACCTTGCCGTCCCGGGCCAGCCAGAGCCGGGTGGGCGCCACGGTGGTGAACTCGTCCAGGCCGTCCTCGCCGCGCATCACCAGCGCGGAGTCACCGCGCGCGGCGAACACCTCGGCCATCACCGGTGCCATCCGCAGGTCGAAGCAGCCGACCGCGGCCGAGGTGGGCCGGGCCGGGTTGGTCAGCGGGCCGAGCATGTTGAAGAAGGTGGGCACGCCCAGCTCGCGCCGGGTGACCGAGGCGTGCCGCATGCCGGGGTGGTAGCGCGCCGCGAAGCAGAAGGCGATGTTCGCCTCGGCGACCGTCCGGTTGACGGCGTCCGGGCCCAGGTCGAGCGGGATGCCGAAGTGCTCGAGCAGGTCGGCGGTGCCGGTGCTGGACGAGGCGGACCGGTTGCCGTGCTTGACCACGGTCACCCCGGCCGCCGCCGTCACGATCGCCGCCATGGTGGAGATGTTCACCGTGTTGGCCCGGTCGCCGCCGGTGCCGACCACGTCGACCGCCCTGGTCCGGATCTCCTCGGGGAGCGTCACCGGGGTGGCGCTCCCCAGCATCGCCTCGACCAGGCCGGCCAGCTCGACCGGTGTCTCGCCCTTGGCGCGCAGCGCGACCGCGAAGCCGGAGATCTGGACCGGCGTGGCGTTGCCGGCCATGATCTCGCCCATCGCCCAGGCCGTGTCCGCGCCGACGAGGTCCTCGCCACGAAGGAGAGCGCTAATCAGATTCGGCCAGGTGCGTGCGCCCATGACGGGGCCTCCGGGGGGTGTCTCTGGAAGTTATGCGGTGAGGGAACCCAGCGGGACGGCGCCGTCCCGGCGGGCGCGGAGCAGCCCGGCGACCGTCTGCCCGGTGGTCACCGGGTCGAGCGGGGCCAGGAGCGTAGCGTCGACCTGCGCGTATGCCGCGAGCCACCGATCCGCCGCGCGGGCGATGACGACGCAGGTGGGCGGGGGCGACGGGTACTCGTCCTTGGTCTGGCGGGCGATGCCGAGGCCGCCGGCCGGGGTGGCCTCGCCCTCCAGCACCATCAGGTCGATCTCGTAGTCGTCGAGCAGCCGGCGGCACTCCTCCCACGAGGAGGCGTCCGCGAACTCGACGGCCAGGTCGGCCGCGGGTCGCGGGCCGATGGCTAGCCGGAAGCGGTCACGCACGGCGGCGTCGTCGCTGTAGAGGAGAACGGTGTACTTGGTCGGCGTCGCGTCGCTCATTGGCTGTGCCCCACCTCACGTCGTAGGTCGACGCCGATCGTACCGAACTCGTTATCCAGCGTCGTTGTCCGGGCGCGCTGAGTTTCCCGAGTTTGTGATCTTGAGCGCCTCCCGGCGGCGCCACTCGGCCTCCTCCGCGACCTTCCGCTCGTCCTCGTCCTTGTCGAGGGCCTCCTGCCGGTCCAGGGCGCGGTCGATCCGCTTCGCCTCACGCTCGGACTGGCGGATCCACTGGACCACCAGAATGCCGAGCATGGTGACGCTGACGACCTCGCCGCCGGCCCAGAGGATGCCGCCCGCGGTGACCTGGTCGGTGTGCGGGTCCATCCAGGTGAGGTGCAGGTTCGGGTACCAGTCGCCGCCCAGCAGCTCGGTGGCCTGCATGATCGTCAGGCCGAGCACGGTGTGGAACGGCACCGAGAGCACCATCAGCAGGGCACGTCCCGGGTACGGCCACCGGTTGGGCAGCGGGTCGAGCCCCAGCAGCGGCCAGAAGAAGAGGCACCCGGTGAGCATGAAGTGGATGTGGATGAACTCGTGCAGCCACGCGTGCTCGAGGGTCTGCCGGTACAACCCGGTGAAGTAGAGAACGAACGGGTTGGCGATGAAGAGTCCGAACGCGACCAGCGGGAACGTCAGCACCCGGACGTAGCGGGAGTGGACCACCGCGAGCAGGGTCCGGCGCGGCCGCCCGTGCAGCACGCGCAGGGCCAGCGTGGTCGGCGCGCCCAGGGCCAGGAAGATCGGCCCGACCATGGAGAGCACCATGTGCTGGACCATGTGCACCGAGATCAGCGTGGTGTCGTACGCCTCCACGCCGGTCACCGTGACCGCCGCGATGGAGCCGAGTCCACCCGCGACGAACGCCGCCGTCCGCCCGCCCGGCCAGTGATCGCCGCGCTGCCGGAGACGGCGTACCCCGTGGAGATACAGCGCCGCGGAGACCAGCAGACCCACACCGATCAGGCTCACCACGTGGACATGAGTGAAGATGGACGCCGCGGTGAAGGGCTGGAGTTGAGTATCCCCGCCCGCGTCCGCCAGCGGGGGCATTTCGACTGACTGCACCCGTCGAGGCTATGCCTTCCCCCTGGTCACGGAATATTCCGGGCTGCACACAGTGCCGGATTAGGGACCCCGCCTGACCTTGAGACCAAGTCGGGGGAATAATGAGCCCGTGACAGCGGCAGCCATCGACAAGAGCCGGATCCACTCGCTGACCCGGCCGAACATGGTCAGCGTCGGAACCATCGTGTGGCTCTCCAGTGAGCTCATGTTCTTCGCGGCTTTGTTCGCCATGTACTTCTCCATCCGCGCGGCGGCGCCCGAGCTGTGGGAGGAGCACACCGAGGCACTGAACATCCCTTACGCCACGACGTTCACGGTGATCCTGGTCCTCTCCTCGGTGACCTGCCAGCTGGGAGTCTTCGCGGCGGAGAAGGGCGACGTCTTCGCACTCCGGCGCTGGTTCACCATCACGTTCGTGATGGGACTGATCTTCGTGCTCGGACAGGCGAACGAGTACCGGAACCTGGTGCACGAGGGCGTCAAGCTCAACGGCGACGGATACGGCTCCATGTTCTACCTGACCACCGGGTTCCACGGTCTGCACGTGACCGGCGGCCTCATCGCCTTCATCATCTACATGATCCGAACGACCATGGGGCGCTTCACCCCGGCGCAGGCCACGTCGGCGATCGTCGTGTCGTACTACTGGCACTTCGTCGACGTCGTGTGGATCGCGCTGTTCGCCATGATCTATTGGCTGCAGTAAGACGCATCCGCTGAGCTTCAAGGATCGACACCCAGAGGGACATAGCCCATGACTTCTGACACCCCCGCCCGTAGGCGTGCCCGGGTGTTCTCCCGGCGGCGCGGCGCGCCCAGCCGGGTGCGCCGGCGGCTCGGCGCGGCGGTGCGCATGCTCGCGGCGCTCGCGCTCGCCGGAGGCGTGTACACCGCCTTCACCCCCGGCGCGTTCGCCGAGGACAACACCCAGCTCTCCACCGCCGCTCAGCAGGGCAAGGAGCTCTTCGACACCAGCTGCATCACCTGCCATGGGCGGGACGGTCAGGGTGTCGAGGGCCGTGGTCCCAGCCTGATCGGCGTCGGCTCGGCCTCCGTCGAGTTCCAGGTGGGCACCGGCCGCATGCCGATGACCCGTCAGGAAGCCCAGGCGGAGCAGAAGAAGCCGCAGTTCAACGACGACGAGACCGACCAGATCGCGCAGTACGTCCAGGAGATCGGCGGCGGCCCGGAGATTCCCGAGGGCTCGCTCACCGACGACCTGGAGACCGACCCCGACTCGCTGGCCCGTGGCGGCGAGCTGTTCCGGGTCAACTGCACGTCCTGCCACGGTTTCGGTGGTGGCGGTGGCGCCCTGTCGTCCGGCAAGTTCGCGCCGAGCCTGAGCGACGCCACGGCGGAGCAGATCTACGCGGCGATGCTGACCGGCCCGCAGAACATGCCGGTCTTCGGTGACAACCAGCTGACGCCGGACCAGAAGCGCCAGATCATCACGTACATCAAGACCCAGATCCAGGACGACCGTGACCCGGGTGGCGTGTTCAACCTGGGCCGCTACGGTCCCTCGACCGAGGGCATGGCGATCTTCCTGGTCGGTATCACCATCCTGGTCTTCACGTCGCTCTGGATTGCGGGGAAGTCATGACGGCCGTCCACCACGGCGAGACCGGTTCTCCGGTCGACGTCCACGATCCGAAGCTGACCCGCTTCGACATCGTGAAGGAGGGGCTGCGCCGGGACGACATCGAGATCGTCACGTACGAGTCGCAGTTCCAGGGGCAGAACTCCAAGGCCGAGAAGCGGATCGTCCGCAACATCAGCCTGCTGTTCATCATCTCCGGCCTGGCCGGGATCGCCTTCATCGTCTTCTACATCGTGCTGCCGTGGGAGTTCGAGCTCGGCAGCACGATGAGCGACTGGTACACCCCGATCCTCGGCATCACGCTGGGCGTCTCGCTCTTCTCGCTCGGCATCGCGATCCTGGCCTGGGCCAAGAAGCTGCTGCCGCACGAGCTCTCGATCCAGCAGCGGCACGGTGACCCGTCCAGCGACGAGGAACGGCTCATCACCGGCCAGACCATGCTGTACGTCGCGGACGAGCTGGGTGTCCAGCGCCGCCCGCTGCTGAAGGGCGCGATCGCCCTCGGCATGGCGCCGCTCGGCATCGCGATCGGCGCGCCGATCATCGGTGGCCTGATCGAGAACCCACACAAGGGCGAAGAGCCGATGATGTACCACACCGGCTTCGACCCCGTGTCGAACGACGGTCAGCTGGTGCGGCTCTCCCGCGAGGACGGCAGCCCGATCCGCCCGGCCGACGTCAGCGCCGGCGGTCAGATGACCGTCTACCCGGGCATCCCGGGCGGTGCGACGAACAAGTACGCCGACTCGCCCACGCTGCTGATCCACCTGCGGGACGACGACGCGGAGCTGACCCGGGCGAACGCCGAGGCGGACAAGAACGGTCGCAACAAGGGCTCGATGTACGGCAACTACGTGGCGTACTCGAAGATCTGCACGCACGCCGGCTGCCCGGCCAGCCTCTACGAGCAGCAGACCAACCGCCTGCTCTGCCCGTGCCACCAGTCGCAGTTCAACATCGTGGACAACGCGCAGCCGGTCTTCGGCCCGGCCACCCGCCGTCTGCCGATGCTGCCGCTGTCCGTGGACGCCGAAGGTTACTTTGTGGCAACGTCTGACTACAAGGACACTGTCGGACCCGACTTCTGGGAGCGGCCGTGAAGCGCCGAAAGCTCGATCCCGCCGCGGCAACCGCGAACTTCGCCAAGGGCGTCGACGACCGTTTCCAGGCCGCCACCCCGCTCCGGGCCCTCCTGAACAAGGTGTTCCCGGACCACTGGTCCTTCCTGCTCGGCGAGATCGCCCTGTTCTCGTTCATCGTGCTGCTGCTCAGCGGCACGTTCCTGACCCTCTTCTTCGACCCGTCGATGAAGGAGGTCGCGTACGACGGCCCGTATCTCGCCCTGCACGGCACCGAGATGTCCGCGGCGTACGAGTCGTCGCTGCGCCTCTCGTTCGAGGTCCGCGGTGGTCTGTTCATGCGGCAGATGCACCACTGGGCGGCGCTGCTGTTCATGGCGTCGATCGTGGTGCACATGGCGCGCGTCTTCTTCACCGGCGCGTTCCGCAAGCCGCGTGAGATCAACTGGGTGATCGGCGTCCTGCTCTTCCTGCTCGGGTTCTTCGCCGGCTTCACCGGTTACTCGCTGCCGGACGACGGCCTCTCCGGCACCGGTCTCCGCATCGCCTCCGCGATCATGCTGGCCCTGCCGGTCATCGGCACCTGGCTCTCCGCCGCGATCTTCGGCGGCGAGTACCCGGGCGAGCTGATCATCGGCCGGTTCTACATCGCGCACGTGCTGATCATCCCGGGCATCCTGCTCGCCCTGATCAGCGTCCACCTGGGCATCGTGTTCAAGCAGAAGCACACCCAGTGGCCGGGCCCGATGCGGACCAACGAGAACGTGGTCGGCGAGCGGATGTTCCCGCGGTATGCCATGAAGCAGGGCGGCTTCTTCATGGCGTGCTTCGGCGTGATCGCGTTCATGGCGGGCTTCTTCCAGATCAACCCGATCTGGCTCTTCGGCCCGTACCGCGCCGCCGAGGTCTCCTCGGCGTCCCAGCCCGACTGGTACGTCATGTTCATGGACGGCCTGGTCCGTCTGATGCCGAACTGGCAGATCTACATCGGGAACTACAGCATCCCGCCGCTGTTCTGGCCCGCAGTGGTCGGCCTCGGCGCGCTGTTCACGCTGCCGATGATGTACCCGTGGCTGGAAGCGCGGAAGCTGAAGGACACCAAGTCCCACCACATCCTGCAGCGCCCGCGCGACAACCCGGAGCGCGTCGGCATCGGCATGATGGCGCTGGCGTTCTTCATGGTCGCGACGATCTCCGGCTCCAACGACGTGATCGCCGACAAGTTCCACATCAGCCTCAACGCGATGACCTGGGCGGGCCGCATCGGCCTGCTGCTGCTCCCGCCGATCGCGTACTACGTGTCCGTGCGCATCTGCCTCGGCCTGCAGCAGCACGACCGTGAGGTGCTGGCGCACGGCGTGGAGACCGGCATCATCAAGCGCCTCCCGAACGGCCAGTTCGTCGAGGTGCACCAGCCGCTCGGCCCGGTCGACGAGCACGGTCACCCGATCCCGCTGGAGTACGCGGGCTGGGTCGTACCGAAGAAGATGAACCGTGTCGGTGCGCTCGCTCCGGCGGTCAAGGGCTTCTTCTTCCCGGTGGAGAAGCCGGCCGAGGCTCCGGTCTCGCCGGCCCCGATCACCAACGAGAAGCGCGAGGAGATCTCCTCGGGTCACTGACCTCAGCAGTAGCGAAAGGCCCGCCGGTCGGTTCCGGCGGGCCTTTCGCTTGCGCACCCCGGTCGCCTACCTCGTCTCGGCCTGCACGGCGATCGCGACCGGCGTGGCCGTCCTGCTCACCGGCGGGGCAGCGCCGCTCGGCTGCCTGCTGCCCTGGATCGCGGTGACCGGCGCGGTGGAGGCGTTCGGGGACCGGCCACCACCGCTCGGCACGGCGCCCCTCGCGCTGCTGGCCGCCGTGTTCACCGCCGCCTACAGCCCCGCGTTCGTCCCGGTGATGCTGGGCTGTGGGCTGGGCCGCCATGGTCTACGCGGCAGCCGCGGCCCTGCTGGTCCGATCCGGATCATTCCGGCGGCGCTCCTGCGCTCGCGCGGCGGTCATCCGCCGAGCCCCGGCGCGTTCGCGTTGGCGGCCGAGGATCCCGGCTGCGGCGCTGGCGGCGGGTTGCCCGGGCCCTGGGCGGTATTCCGGACCACCGAGGTGACGTTGGCGGCGGCGGACTGGCGGGCCGCGTACGTCGCGGTGTTCGCCCGCCAGGCATCCTTGTAGTGCTTGTCGAGCATCACGTAGGCGGCGTCACTCTTCTGCATGACCCCGTAGCCCACGTACTTGTCGGTGATCTGCCGCGCCTCGGTGACGGAACCTGTCAAGTCCAGCGAGACATTTTCTTGATTTTGTTTAGCTTTCTGCTGTTGGTTGCCTTGTCATCGGCGGGTCGGGGGCCTGGTCCTC
>NZ_JBFAYF010000023.1:0-68959 GCF_040681165.1 Actinoplanes sp. NPDC051851
GTGGGCACGCAGGGCATAAATGATCCACCGCCCTGCGTGCCCACCCACCGCCCCGACCGTCCCAGGGCGACCGATGAAAGGATAAGGGGATGCCCCGTTACGCGATCCTGCTTGCGCCGTCTGCCAACCGTGTTTATGCCGATCAGGCGTCTCGTATGAGTCGAGCGGAGCTGGGGGCGTTCGGCCGGGTGCTGTCGTCGCCGGTGGAAGAGGTGGGGACGGCGGAGATCGGTGGGGTGGAGTACCTCACGTTCGAGGGGGAGCTGATGGGGCGGGATATGGCGTTCCTGTCGAATCTGTCGTCGGCGTACGCGCTCTTCGAGCGGGTCGACGAGGAGCTGCTGCGGCCGTGTGCGCTCTCGCCGCTGGGGCGGTATGACAGTGATCTGATCACCATTCCGAAGTACGCGGGGAAGACGAACGAGCAGTTCACCAAGCTCGTGCTGAACCTGACGCTGCTCGGGTCGGCGTCGGCGGAGCGCATGCTGGACGGGGGGCTGACCGTTCTCGATCCGCTGTGTGGGCGGGGGACGACGCTCAACCAGGCGCTGATGTACGGGTACGACGGCATCGGGGTGGAGATCGACGGCAAGGACGTGGAGGCGTACAAGCTGTTCCTGCAGACCTGGCTGAAGCGCAAGCGGCTCAAGCACACGGCGGAGCTGGTGCCGATGCGGCGGCAGGGGCGGCGGGCGGCCCGGCGGCTGGAGGTGACCATGGCGGCCAGCAAGGACGACCACCGGTCCGGGGCGGTGCAGAAGCTCACCGTGCTGCACGCGGACACCACCCAGCTGGACGGGCTGATCCGGGGGAACTGCGCGGACGTGCTGGTCGCGGACCTGCCGTACGGGGTGGCGCACGGCAGCTACGAGGACGAGGGAGGGCTCTCCCGGCGGCCGCTGGACCTGCTGGAGCGCGCGGTGCCGCAGTGGCTGCCGCTGCTGCGTCCCGGCGGGGCGATCGGGCTCTCCTGGAACGTCAAGGTGGCCAAGC
This sequence comes from Actinoplanes sp. NPDC051851, assembly GCF_040681165.1. Classification (NCBI taxonomy): domain Bacteria; kingdom Bacillati; phylum Actinomycetota; class Actinomycetes; order Micromonosporales; family Micromonosporaceae; genus Actinoplanes; species Actinoplanes sp. NPDC051851. The sequence goes on from NZ_JBFAYF010000023.1 coordinate 994, forward strand.
GGGAGCTGGCCGAGGACATCCTGATCGCCGCGGGCCTGGAGCTCGTCGAGTACGGCGACCTGCTGCACCGGGTCGACCAGGGCATCGAGCGGGACGTCGTGGTGGCCCGCAAAATCGGCTGACCGCAGGGGGTGAGCGGCGTACCGTGGCTCGCTGATGTATACCGAGACAGCAGTGTTCGACCTGCTCCTGCCCGGCGACTCGCGGTCGCTCAAGCAGAAGCGTTCCTATCTCCGGCCGATCATCGCGATGCTGAAGAAGTTCGAGGTCAGCGTCGCCGAGGTGGGATTCCACGACCTGCACGGCCGTGCGCAGATCGGGGTGGCCGTGGTCGCCGCCGAGCCGGCACAGGCCCGTGCGGTGGTGGACACGTGTGAGCATCAGGTGGCGGGCCGCCCGGAGATCGAGCTGCTCTCCGTGCGGCGGCGGCTCTACGGCGACGACGATTGAGCGGCTGGGTACTCTTCAGCAGTTACGCGGTTTTACATAGTCGGAGGTGGGCGAGATGTCGGATCCGGCCAAGACTCGTCGGCACGCGGAGCGTGTGCGCGAATTGGTGGCTTCGCTGGTGCGGGAGATCAAGGACCCGCGACTCGGCATGGTGACGATCACGGACGCCCGGATCACCGGCGACCTGCGCGAGGCGACCGTGTTCTACACGGTGCTCGGCGACGCGACCGAGCAGGCCTCGACCGCCGCGGCGCTGGAGAGCGCCAAGGGGATGCTGCGCAGCCGGGTCGGGCACGCGCTGGGGCTTCGGCACTCGCCGAGCCTGGCGTTCAGCCTCGACAACGTGCAGGAGAACGTCAAGGAGATCGACGACCTGCTGGCCGCGGCGCGCCTGCGCGACCAGGAGGTCCAGCGGCTCGCCGCCGGTAAGAAGTACGCCGGTGACGCGGACCCGTACAGGTCCGAGGAGCCGGAGGAGGACGACGCCGGCGAGGCCGAGCGGGTGGGCGCCCGCGAGGACGTCGGGTGACCCAGCCGGGGAGCGGGCCGGCCGCCGGGCAGTGGGACGCCGCCGTCGCGGCGATCCGCGCTCTCGGCGGCACGGACGAGATCCAGCTGATCTGTCACGTGAACCCGGACGGGGACGCGCTCGGCAGCATGCTCGGTTTCGCCCTGGCCCTGCGCCGCCTCGGGTTCACCCGGGTGCGCGCGACCTTCCCCGGCGCCTTCCTGATCCCCGGGCCGTACACGGAACTGCCCGGGATCGACCTGCTGGTGCCGGAGGAGGACGCCTTCCCGGCACCGGCCCTGGTCCTGGTCTTCGACGTGGCGAGTGAGTCACGCCTGGGCGGCCTCGCCGCCCGGGCGGTGGCCGCGCCGGTCGGCATCGTGCTCGACCACCACGCGTCGAACACCGGATTCGGCACGATCCGCCTGGTGGATCCGCAGGCGGCGGCGACCTCGGTGCTCGCCGAGGAGCTGACCCGGCGGCTCGGGGTGCCGCTGGACCGGGAGATCGCCGAGTGCTTCTACGTGGCGCTGGCGACCGACACCGGTTCGTTCACGTTCGACATGACCACGGTGGCGGTGCACGAGCTCGCGGCCCGGCTGATCGCCACCGGCATCCGGCCCGGTGACATCTCCCGGCGGATCTTCGACACTCGTGCGTTCGGGGCGATGAAGCTGGTCGGCGAGGTGCTCGGCCGCGCGGTGCTGGAGCCGTCCGCTGCGGGCGGGCTCGGGCTGGTCTGGACCTACGCCACGCTCGCCGACCTGGAGCGACACGGGCAGCCGCCGTACGTGCTGGACACGCTGATCGGGCCGGTGCGCTCGGTGGCCGAGGCGGACGTGTCCATGGTGGTGAAGCAGGTCGGCGCGGGGGAGTGGTCGGTCTCGCTGCGCAGCAAGGGCGCGGTGGACGTGAGCCGGCTCGCGGTCTCCCAGGGTGGCGGCGGTCACCGGCTGGCGGCCGGTTTCACCGGGTTCGGGGAGCCTTCCGACGTGGTGGACATCGTGCGCCGCCTGCTCGGCGAATTCCTGAACTGATCACATTCGCACAGCTCAGAGCCGGTGAGTCGGCTTCCCGTCGTCCCGTAATACGGGATTCGGCCATGTGCGCCCATGAGTGAACGTTAGTTTGGTTCCTGAACGGTGATTCGGTTCTGCGCGGCTGTCACCTACGCCTCCCGCGGAACCTCGAGCCACCCGGGTCCACCGCCCCGGGTCGCGTCACCTCGCCAGACGTCCGGTGATCCCGGACCGGCCCCTCGTGACGCCCCGCTCGACCGCTTCGGGCGCACCCCCTCGTGGGCGCGCCCCACCCAATGCGTGGAAGGAACTCCCTCTCATGGCTCCTCTCGCGGCTGCGAAGCCCAAGAAGCCCAAGCCCAGCGACGATTCCCGGGAGCAGGCCCGCCGGGCGCTGCAGACCTCGCTGGACACCCGTCAGTAAGTAGCCTGGCCGCATTGCGGCCCTTACGGCTGGGCGGGCATCATGGACAACCATGAGCCCGTCCGCCCAGCCGGTCATCCACACCGCCAGCGCCCGGCGCATCGCGACCCTCGCGCTTCCCGCGCTGGTCGTCCTCGCCGCCGAACCGCTCTACGTCCTGGTGGACACCGCCGTGGTCGGGCATCTCGGCCCGGTCCCGCTCGCCGCGGTCGCCGTCGGTGGCACGGTCATGTCGGTCGCCGTCTGGTTCGGGACGCTCATGGCGTACGGGACCACGGGCCGGGCGGCGCGCCGTTTCGGAGCGGGTGACCGCCCGGCCGCGGTGGCCGAGGGCGTACAGGCGTCCTGGCTCGCCCTCGGGCTCGGCCTGCTGCTCTGCCTTCTCGGGCTGACCCTCGCCGGGCCGCTGACGCACGCGCTGGCCGGCAATGCGGACACCGCCGACGCCGCCGCGGGCTGGTTGCGCATCGCCGCCCTCGGCGCGCCCGGCCTGCTGCTCGCCGCCGCCGGCAACGGCTGGATGCGCGGCGTCCAGGACACCCGGCGCCCGCTCGGGATCGTGCTCGGCGCCAACGTGCTCTCCGCGATCCTCTGCCCGGTGCTGGTCTACCCGCTCGGGCTGGGACTCGCCGGCTCCGCGATCGCCAACGTGGTCGCCCAGTCGGTCGGCGGCGGGCTCTTCCTGCTGTCGCTGATCCGGGAGACCCGGCGGCTGCGCCCGGTCCCATCGGTCATCGTCCGTCAGGTGGTGCTCGGCCGTGACCTGCTGATCCGCGGCGCCGCCTTCCAGGTCTGCTTCCTCTCCGCGACCGCGGTGGCGTCCCGCTTCGGGGTGGCGGCGGTCGGCGCCCACCAGATCGCGCTGCAGCTCTGGTTCTTCGCCGCCCTCGCGCTGGACGCGGTGGCGATCGCGGCGCAGTCCCTGGTCGGCGCGGCTCTCGGCGCGGGCGACGCGGACGAGGCCCGGGACGTGGCCCGCCGGGTGACGATCGCCGGTGGCCTCTCCGCGGTGGTCTTCGCCGCGCTGGTGTGGGCCGGCGCGTCGGCGATCCCGGGGTGGTTCACCTCGGACCCGGCGGTTCGCGATCAGGCCGCCGTGGTGTGGCCGTGGTTCGTCGGGATGCTCCCGTTCGCCGGGGTGGTCTACGCCCTGGACGGTGTGCTGATCGGCGCCGGCGACGTCGCCTATCTGCGGACCACGACCGTGGTGGGCGCGCTGGTCGGCTTCCTTCCGCTGATCTGGCTCGCGTACGCCTTCGACTGGGGCCTCGCCGGGGTCTGGGCCGGCCTGGCCACCTTCACCGCCGTCCGCCTGGTCGCCACGGTCGCCCGCTGGCTCTCGGCGCGCTGGGCGGTCCTCGGCGCCACCCGCTGACCCGCTCGTACCGCCGGCACCCTCCCGGCCGGCGCTGCGGGTGTCTCGCGGCACTCGGGGGTGAGGATCGTGTCGTCGGGCGTACCCCGATCGGGAACCCCCCCCGCCCGTCTCCGGCCGCATGGCAGAAACCGGCATTCTCCGCCCGGGTCCGGAGCCCGAGCGCGGATCGGCGCGGCCGAGTGGGGAGTCGGGCCGTTATTGATCAGCGGGATCAGCCCTCGGGGCCGGCCGGGAGCGGGTCGGTGGGGGTGGGCTGGGGTCGTACGGGAAGGGAAGGGGTGGGGTTTTAGGGTTGGTGGGTGGATGTGGATGGGCTGATCGTGGTGGACAAGCCGGCCGGGATGACGTCGCACGACGTGGTGGCGCGGGTGCGGCGGCTGGCGAAGACGCGGCGGGTGGGGCACGGCGGCACGCTGGACCCGATGGCGACCGGGGTGCTGATCATCGGGGTGAATCGGGCGACCCGGCTGCTCACCTACGTGATCGGCTCGGAGAAGAGCTACCGTGCGACCGTCCGGCTCGGGCAGTCCACGGTGACCGACGACGCCGAGGGGGACGTGACGGCGACCCGCCCGGTCGGCGGCGTCACCGAGGAGGCGATCAGGAACGGTCTGGCGAGGCAGGTCGGCGAGATCGACCAGGTGCCGAGCGCGGTGAGCGCTATCAAGATCAACGGACAGCGGGCCTACAAGCGGGTGCGGGACGGCGAGGACGTGGAGATCCCGGCGCGGCGGATCACCGTGCACCGGCTCGACGTGCTGGCGATCCGGACGGCGCAGGAGCACGTCGACGTGGACATCGATGTGACGTGTTCGTCGGGGACCTACATCCGGGCGATCGCGCGGGACCTCGGCGCCACCCTGGACACCGGCGGTCACCTCACCGCGCTGCGGCGGACCGCGGTCGGCGGGATGACCCTGGACGCGGCGTCGACGCTGGAGCAGTTGGAGGAGCGGGCCCCGGATGTGATCGGCCTGCCCATGGCGGAGGCGGCCCGGCGAGCGTTCCCCCAGCGTACGGCCACTGAGGAGGAGACCCGCGTGCTGCGGCACGGCGGTCCGCTCAGCCCGGCCGGGATCGACGGGCCGTACGCGGTCTTCGACGCGGACGGCGCGGTGCTGGCGATCGTGAGCGAACGGGGCGGCCGCGCGCGGGCGGAGATCGTCCTGGCCCCCGCCTGACGCCCGGCGGTCGATACCCTAAGGCGACGACAGCGGGCGGAGGAGCTTTCCATGCAGCGGTGGCGGGGTTACGAGTCGGTCCCCTCCGGGTGGGGCCGGTCGGTCGTGACCATCGGCGTCTTCGACGGCGTGCACCGGGGCCACCAGGCGATCATCGGGCACGCGGTGAAGCGGGCCCGGGACATGGGCCTGCAGTCGGTGGTGATGACCTTCGACCCGCACCCGGCCGAGGTGGTGCGCCCGGGGTCACACCCGGCGGTGCTCACCGAGCCGGTGCGCAAGGCCGAGCTGATCGAGAAGCTCGGGGCGGACGCGCTCTGCGTGGTCCCGTTCACCCCGGCGTTCTCGCAGCTCACCCCGAACGAGTTCGTGCACGACATGCTGGTCGAGTCGCTGCACGCGGCCGACGTGGTGGTCGGCGACAACTTCCGGTTCGGGCACAGGGCGGCCGGCGACGTGAAGCTCCTGGAGGAGCTGGGCGGCAAGTTCGGCTTCACCGTGGAGGAGGCGCCGCTGGTCTCGGCGGACGGGGTGGTGTTCTCCTCGACGTACATCCGCAGCTGCGTGGACGCCGGTGACGTGCACGCCGCGGCCGTCGCGCTGGGCCGCCCGCACCGCCTCTCCGGTGTGGTGATCCGTGGTGACCAGCGCGGCCGGGAGCTGGGCTTCCCCACCGCGAACCTGATGACCCACCGGTACGCGTCGGTTCCCGCGGACGGCGTCTACGCGGCCTGGATCACCCGGGGCGGCGACGAGCGCGGCAAGCGGATGCCGGCGAGTGTGTCGATCGGCACCAACCCGACCTTCTCCGGGCGGGAGCGGCGGGTGGAGGCGTACGTCCTCGACTTCTCGGGTGACCTGTACGGCGAGCGGGTGAGCCTCGACTTCGTGGCGCACATCCGGGAGCAGCGGACATACGACTCGATCGACCCGTTGATCGCCCAGATCCGCGCCGACGTCGAAGAGACCCGCGTGTTGCTGCGGTGACCCCCTGGTAGGGTTTAACCGTCGTCTGGATTATTCGACACCGGACCCACTCACCTGCCCGACGCCGCGGGTCGTGGAAATTCCGTTGAATCGGCAACACAGAAGCACGGAGAATATGGCGCTCGACCAAGACACCAAGAACAAGATCATGACTGAGTACGCGACGAAGGAGGGCGACACCGGTTCGCCCGAGGTTCAGGTCGCCATGCTCACCAAGCGTATCGCCGACCTGACCGAGCACCTCAAGCTCCACAAGCACGACCACCACAGCCGCCGTGGTCTGCTGCTGCTCGTCGGTCAGCGCCGCCGCCTGCTGAACTACGTTCAGAAGAAGGACATCGCGCGCTACCGGACGCTCATCGAGCGCCTCGGCCTGCGCCGCTAGTTCGACGAGGGAGCGGCCACCGGCCGCTCCCTTCTGCTAGATACACCCGTAACACAGCACCCCACGGACCCGCGCGGCTCACATCGTCAGCACCGGTCCTCGGTAGTGGTTCCCAGGCCGACTCTCCTGGGCACTTCGATCGAAGACCGGCTCGGCTGAACCGCGCTGTAGACCGCCGGGTCCTCGACGAAGAGGAGTACCTCACTTGACAGAGCAGACCGCTCTCGGCACCGAATCCCGCACCGCCGTCATCGACAACGGCTCGTTCGGCACCCGCGAGATCGTGTTCCGTACCGGCCGGCTGGCCCAGCAGGCCGCCGGTTCGGTGATCGTCCAGCTGGGCGACACCACCGTTCTCTCCGCGACCACCGCGAGCAAGTCGCCGAAGGAGCACTTCGACTTCTTCCCGCTCACCGTGGACGTCGAGGAGCGGATGTACGCCGCGGGCCGCATCCCCGGCTCGTTCTTCCGGCGCGAGGGCCGTCCCAGCGAGGACGCCATCCTCACCTGCCGCCTGATCGACCGGCCGCTGCGCCCGTCGTTCACCAAGGGCCTGCGCAACGAGGTCCAGGTCGTCGAGACCATCCTCGCGCTCGACCCGGCCCACCCGTACGACGTCGTCGCCATGAACGCGGCCTCGATGTCCACCAAGCTCTCCGGCCTGCCGTTCAGCGGCCCGGTCGGCTCGACCCGGGTCGCGCACATCGACGGCCAGTGGGTCGCGTTCCCGACCATCGAGGAGCTGGAGCGCGCGACCTTCGACATGGTCGTCGCCGGTCGCGTCACCGCCGAGGGCGACGTCGCGATCATGATGGTCGAGGCCGAGGCCACCCCGCAGGCGGTCAAGCTGATCGCCGCCGGTGCCACCGCGCCGACCGAGGAGATCGTGGCCAGCGGCCTCGAGGCCTCGAAGCCGGCCATCCGCGAGCTCTGCCGCGCGCAGAGCGAGCTGGCCGAGATCGCCGCCAAGCCGGTCGCCGAGTTCCCGGTCTTCCTGGACTACCAGGACGACGTCTACGCCGCGGTCGGCGAGGCCGTCCGGGCCGAGACCGCCGAGGCTCTGAAGATCGCCGCGAAGCAGGAGCGCGAGGAGGCCCTCGACCTGGTCAAGGCGAAGGCGCACGAGCTGCTCGACGAGCGGTTCGAGGGCCGGGAGAAGGAGATCAGCGCGGCGTTCCGCTCGGTCACCAAGTCCGAGGTGCGCCAGCGGGTGCTGCGCGAGCAGGTCCGCATCGACGGCCGTGGCCCGCGTGACATCCGTCCGCTGACCGCGCAGACCGGCGTGCTGCCCCGGGTGCACGGGTCGGCGCTCTTCGAGCGTGGCGAGACCCAGATCCTCGGCGTCACCACGCTGAACATGCTCCGCATGGAGCAGGCGCTGGACACCCTCTCCCCGGAGAAGACCAAGCGCTACATGCACAACTACAACTTCCCGCCGTACTCGACCGGTGAGACCGGCCGGGTGGGCTCGCCGAAGCGGCGTGAGATCGGCCACGGTGCGCTGGCCGAGCGCGCGCTGGTGCCGGTGCTGCCCTCGCGCGAGGAGTTCCCGTACGCGATCCGCCAGGTCTCCGAGGCCCTCGGCTCGAACGGTTCGACGAGCATGGGCTCGGTCTGCGCCTCGACGCTGGCCCTGCTCTCCGCCGGTGTGCCGCTGAAGGCGCCGGTCGCCGGCATCGCGATGGGCCTGATCTCGGACGAGGTCGACGGCAAGACGCAGTACGTCGCGCTCACCGACATCCTGGGTGCCGAGGACGCGTTCGGCGACATGGACTTCAAGGTCGCCGGCACCAGCGAGTTCGTCACCGCCCTGCAGCTGGACACCAAGCTCGACGGCATCCCGTCGGACGTGCTGGCCGGCGCGCTGCAGCAGGCGCACGAGGCCCGGGCCACGATCCTCGGCGTGATGAACGCCGCGATCGAGTCCCCGGCCGCGATGAGCGAGCACGCCCCGCGGGTCACCACCGTGAAGATCCCGGTCGACAAGATCGGCATGGTGATCGGCCCGAAGGGCCAGACCATCAACGCGATCCAGGACGAGACCGGCGCCGACATCTCCATCGAGGACGACGGCACGATCTACGTCGGCGCGACCAACGGCCCGGCCGCCGAGGCCGCGGTCGAGCGGATCAACGCGATCGCCAACCCGACCCTGCCGAAGGTCGGCGACAAGTTCCTCGGCACCGTGGTGAAGACGGCCGCGTTCGGCGCGTTCGTCTCGCTGCTGCCCGGCCGCGACGGCCTGCTGCACATCTCCAAGGTGGGCGACGGCAAGCGGGTCGACAAGGTCGAGGACTTCCTCAACGTCGGCGACAAGGTCGAGGTGTCGATCGCGGACATCGACCAGCGCGGCAAGATCTACCTGGACAAGGTCCGGCCGGAGGGTGCCGAGGCGCCCGCCGCCCCGGCCGAGGGCGCGGCCGAGAGCCGTCCGCCCCGCGAGGAGCGCGCTCCCCGCGGTGAGGGTGGCGGCGAGCCCCGCCGCCGCCGGTCCCGCCCGGCCGGCGACCGCCGCGACTGATAAGTGACGAATAGCAATGCGAACGGGCCGGCCTCAGGGCCGGCCCGTGCCGTCACCCCGTCCAAACACCCCACGGCCGCGGTGAAACGGAATGAAACCGTCTCCCTGCAGGACCAGGTTCGGCGGACGACGCTCGTCAGCGGTCTGCGGATCATCACCGAGGCCATCCCCACCACCCGCAGCGCCGCGCTGGGGATCTGGGTGGGCATCGGCTCCCGGGACGAGTCGCCGTCGCTGCACGGCGCCTCGCACTTCCTGGAGCACCTGCTCTTCAAGGGCACCCACAAGCGGACCGCGCTGCAGATCTCGGCCGAGATCGAGGCGGTGGGCGGCGAGACCAACGCCTTCACCACGAAGGAGTACACCTGCTACTACGCGCGGGTGCTCGACGCCGATCTGCCGCTCGCGGTCGACGTCCTGGTGGACGCGGTGGCCGACTCGCTCCTCGAACCGGCCGACGTGGAGACCGAGCGCGGGGTGATCCTCGAGGAGATCGCCATGCACGAGGACGAGCCCGGCGACGAGGTGCACGACGTCTTCACCGAGGCGGTCTTCGGCGACCACCCGCTCGGCCGGCTGATCTCCGGCACCCCCGAGTCGATCACGCCGATGACCCGGGACCAGATCGACCGCTTCTACCGCAAGCACTACACGGCGCCCGAGGTGCTGATCGCTGCCGCCGGGAACCTGGACCACGACACGGTGGTCGCCCTGGTGCAGCAGGCTCTCGCGGGCACCGCACTGGACAGTGTGGCTGCCGCGCCCGCGGCGCCGCGTCCGGCCTCCTTCCCGATTCCGGTACGCGACCCGCGGACCGTCGTGGTGAACCGGGACACCGAACAGGCGCACATGGTGCTCGGCGGCCCCGGGCTGGGCCGCTTCGACGAACGCCGGTTCGCGATGGGCGTCCTGAACAACGTGCTCGGCGGCGGCATGTCCAGCCGGCTCTTCCAGGAGATCCGGGAGAAGCGCGGACTGGCCTACTCGGTCTACTCGTACGCCGGCCAGTACGCCGACGCCGGCCTGGTCGGCGTCTACGCCGGCTGCGCGCCCGGCAAGGCCCCCGAGGTGCTCGACCTGATCCGTGCCGAGCTGGCCCGGGTCGCAGCGTCCGGGATCACCGAGGAGGAGCTGTCCCGGGGTAAGGGGATGGTGAAGGGCTCCTACGTCCTCGGCCTGGAGGACACCGGTTCGCGGATGAGCCGGCTGGCCAAGTCCGAGCTGCTGCACGGACACCTGATGAGCGTGGACGACCTGCTCGGACGGGTCGACGCGGTCACCGTGGCGGAGGTCGGCGCGATCGCCGCGGATCTCTTCTCGGTGGATCTGTCACTGGCCGTGGTCGGCCCGTTCGACGAGGGCGCGTTTCCCCCTGGTTAACCTTGGACCCCGTGACAACGCTAGAGACCCCGCCCGGCTCCGCTCCACCGGTGAACCTGCGCAAGCGGCGGACCATCGGAATGCTGATCTGGGCGGTGGTCTTCGCCGTCGGGGTCTGGTTCATCGGGGTGCCGACCAGTGACCCGCTGATCGCCTTCGGCTGGCTCTGGCTGGCCACCATCGCCTGGCGCAACCACCAGCCGTGGCGGACCCATCTGCGCTTCCTGCGCGACTGGCTGCCGATCGCGCTGCTGCTGGTGGTCTACAACGTCTCGCGCAGCTGGGCGGACGACTTCTTCGCCCCGCACGTCACCCCGCTGATCGACGCGGACAGGGCGATGTTCGGCTGGCTGACCGGGGGCCAGGTGCCGACCACCTGGCTGCAGCAGCACCTCTACCACCCCGGTGTCACCCCGTGGTGGCTGGCGATCGTCACCCTGGTCTACGTCTCGCACTTCCTGACCGTGCCGACCATCGCGGTGATCCTCTGGATCCGGGCCCGCGAGCCGTGGGCCCGGTTCATGCGCCGCTGGTTCACCCTCTGCGTCCTCGGGCTGATCACCTACTTCCTCTACCCGGCGGCGCCGCCCTGGTGGGCCTCGATGTACGGGTACCTCACCCCACACGTCGAGCGGATCTCCACCAACGGCTGGGACGTGATCGGCCTGCACGGCGCCGGCAACACGCTGAACGCGCTCCAGGTCGAGCAGTCGAACCCGGTCGCGGCGATGCCCTCGCTGCACACCGCCTGGGCGATGATGGCGGTCGCGTTCTTCCTGCCGATGGTCCGCAAGCGCTGGTGGCCGCTGCTGCTGGCGTACCCGCTGGCGATGACCTTCACGCTGGTCTACACCGGCGAGCACTACGTGATCGACGTGCTGGTCGGATGGACGTACGTCGCGGTGGTGTTCCTGGTCGTGGGCCGCGCCGAGCGATGGTGGTCTTCTAGGTTAGGTTCACGGGGTGACGAATGAACCCATCCGTGTCGGTGTCCTCGGCGCCCGGGGCCGCATGGGCCTCGAGGTCTGCAAGGCGGTCGACGCCGCCGCCGACCTCGACCTGGTCGCGCTGATCAACCACGGTGACACGCTCGCCACGGCGGCCGAGGCGGGCGCCCGGGTGCTGGTGGACTTCACCAACCCCGGCGTGGTGATGGAGAACGTCCGCTGGGCGATCGAGCAGGGCGTGCACGTGGTGGTCGGCACCTCCGGCTTCACCGAGGAGCGCCTCGACGAGGTCCGCGGCTGGCTGGCCGCGAAGCCCGGCGTGGGTGTCGTGGTCGCGCCGAACTTCGGCATCGGCGCGGTGCTGATGATGCAGTTCGCCGCCCGCGCCGCCCGGTACTTCGACTCGGTCGAGATCATCGAGCAGCACCACCCGCGCAAGCTGGACGCCCCGAGCGGCACCGCGATGCACACCGCCCGGTTGATCGCCGCGGCCCGCGCCGAGGCCGGCTGCGGCCCGATGCCGGACGCGACCAAGGAGGAGCTCGACGGCGCTCGCGGCGCGAACGTCGAGGGGGTCCGGGTGCACGCGGTGCGCGCCGCCGGCCTGGTGGCCCACCAGGAGGTCCTCTTCGGTACGACCGGGGAGACGCTGACCATCCGCCACGACTCGCTGGACCGCTCCTCGTTCATGCCGGGCGTCCTGCTCGCCGTCCGCGAGGTCGTCCAGCGCCCCGGCCTCACCCTGGGCCTGGACGAGCTGCTGGGCTAGGCCCTATTCGACGGCGACGTGCAGGCGGAGCTGGGGGACGAGGAGGTCCTCGACGTCCAGCGCCCGGCCCGCGCCGTCCGGGGCCCAGCCGGAGGCCTCGTAGAACTTCCGCATCACCGGGTCGGCGTCGTAGACCCAGGCGATCGCGTACCGGAACGCGTCGTCGCGCCAGTGGTCGACCGCGGCGGCCAGCAGGCGGCTGCCGTGGCCGCGGCGGCCCCAGCGCGGTTCGACCAGCAGGTCGGTGACGGCCGCGACGTCGTCCGGCATCGGCGGTTCCTCGGGGGCGAGGGCCTGCTCGTCGGCGGGCCCGGCGGCGACGAAACCGACCACGTGCTCGGCGGTCTCGCCCTGTTCCACGGCGATCAGCACCCGGTGCCGCGCGGACGGCGGCGCGGTGATCGCCTCGGTCCAGCCCTCGGCGAGCATCGATGCGTCGAGGCCGGCGAGCACGTGCGGCGGGAACATCCGCTGGTAGGCCGTACGCCAGGTGGCGAGCTGAATGCGGGCGATCTCCGGGGCGTCGCCGGGACGCGCGGGACGGACGAAGCCGAGAGCCATCAGGGCAGCCTAGTTCTTGTCGTACCCCTGGCCTAACGTGCTCCTCGATGACCACATTCGAGTCGCTCTCCGTCGTGCAGGCCCGCCGGGTGACGCTGGCCGCGCAGGGCTTCAACGACGCCAAGCCCGGTGGCGCCGCCGATCTGCGTCACCTGCGCCGGGTGCTGCGCCGCCTGCACCTGATCCAGATGGATTCGGTCAACGTGCTGCAGCGGGCCCACTTCATGCCGCTCTACAGCCGTCTCGGGCCGTACGAGCCGGCGTTGCTGGAGCGGGCCGCGTATCGCAAGCCCCGGGAGCTCTTCGAGTTCTGGGGGCATGAGGCCTCGCTGATCCGGGCCGATCTGCAGCCGCTGTTCCGCTGGCGGATGGCGCGGGCCGCCGAGTTCGCCTGGGGCAACATGCGCCGGATCGTCGCCGAGCAGCCCGATCTGGTCGAGTGGGTGCTCGACGAGGTGCGCGAGCGCGGCCCGATCACCGCCGCCGAGATCGAGCACGACGCCCCGCGGACCAAGGACCACTGGGGGTGGAACTGGTCGGTGGTGAAACAGGCCCTGGAGTGGCTCTTCTACACCGGCCGGGTGACCGCCGCCGAGCGCACCACCTCCTTCGCCCGGCGGTACGACCTGCCCGAGCGGGTCCTGCCGGCCGCCGTGCTGGACGTGCCGACCCCCGCCCCCGCGGACGCGTTCCGTGAGCTGACCGAGCTCTCCGCGCGGGCGCTGGGCGTGGCCGCCGAGCCCGAGCTGCGCGACTACTTCCGGCTCCCGGCGAAGGAGTGCAAGGTCGCGGTCGCCGAGCTGGTCGAGGAGGGCGTGCTGCAGCCGGTGGCGATCCCGGGGTGGAAGCCGGTGGCGTACCTGCACCGCGACGCCCGGCTGCCCCGCCGGATCGACGTGGCCACCCTGGTCAGCCCCTTCGACCCGCTGATCTGGCAGCGCGACCGCACGGAGCGGCTCTTCGGCATGACGTACCGGATCGAGATCTATGTCCCGAAACCCCGGCGGCAGTACGGCTACTACGTGCTGCCGTTCCTGCTCGGCGACCGGTTCGTGGCCCGGGTCGACCTCAAGGCGGAGCGCCGCGGTGGTGTCCTTGAGGTGCCCGCCGCCTGGCGGGAGCCGGGCGCCGACCCGGAGGAGACGGCCCAGGCGCTCGCCGCCGAGCTGCACCGCCTGGCCGGCTGGCTCGGCCTGCGGGCGGTGGCGCCCCCGGTCGCCGGCGACCTCGCGGGCCCGCTCGCGGAGGCGCTGAAGCGATGACGGCGGATGCGGTGGCGCAGGGGAATGCGGTGACGGCGGGTGTACCGTGACGCCCATGAGCACCGCCGCGACGCTTCCGCCCTGGCTGGCCGATCAGCCGGTGCAGGGGCCGGTGGTGCCCCCCGAGTGGCTCTACCGGGCCGAGCCCACCGACCGGCTGACCCGTCTCGCGGACCGGATCGCCGCGCGGTCCCCGGTGTGGCTGGCGCCACTCGCGGTGCTCGCCTGCATGGGCGGCGCGGTCGGCTACACGCTGGTCACCGACCCGGTCGCGGCCGAGGCCGGCTCCGAGCCGACCTGTCTGCTGAAATATCTCACCGGCTTCGTCTGCCCGGGCTGCGGCGGCACCCGCGCGGCCTGGTATCTGCTGCACGGCAACCTGCCCGCGGCGGCCCGGCACCACGCGGTCTTCGTCTTCGCGGTGCCGTTCCTGCTGTACATGTACGTGGCCTGGGCCGGCCGCCGGATCTTCCGGCTCACGCTGCCGCCATTGACGATCACTCCGCGTGCCATGATCACATTCATGGCGGTCTGGGCTGTCTGGAGCATCCTGCGTAACCTGCCGTTCGCGCCGTTCACCGCTTTCTACGTGTGACCGGCCCGTCCGATAGGTTGTTCGGTATGACGCACCACCCACGGCCCTTCGGACGGCTGCTGACCGCCATGGTGACCCCGTTCACCCCGGACGGTTCCCTGGATCTCGAGGGGGCGGCCCGGCTGGCCGCGTACCTCGTCGACGAGCAGCGCAACGACGCTCTCGTCGTCAGCGGCACCACCGGAGAGTCCCCGACCACGACCGACGCGGAGAAGGACACCCTGCTCCGCGTCGTGATCGACGCGGTCGGCGACCGGGCGACGGTGGTGGCCGGCGTGGGCACCAACGACACCGCGCACACCATCGAGCTCGCGCACGCCGCCGAGAAGGCGGGCGCGCACGGGCTGCTGGTCGTCACGCCGTACTACAACAAGCCGCCGCAGGCGGGTGTCGAGCGTCACTTCCGGACCGTGGCCGACGCGGTCGGCCTGCCGATCATGGTCTACGACATCCCGCATCGGGCCGGCACGGCGATCGCCACCGAGACCATGTGCCGGATCGCCGAGCACGAGCGGATCGTCGCCGTCAAGGACGCCAAGGGTGACCTGGTGGCCAGCTCGTGGGTGCTGCGCCGTACCGACCTGGCCTACTACTCCGGCGACGACGCGGCCACCCTGCCGCTGCTCTCCATCGGCGGTGTCGGCCTGGTCGGCACCTCCTCCCACTTCACCGGTGTGCTGGCCAAGGAGCTGATCGAGGCGTACGAGCGGGGCGACACCGTCACCGCACTCGCCCGGCACCGGCAGGCTCTCCCGCTGTTCACCGGTATCTTCCGGTCTCCCGGGACGATCCTGGTGAAGGCCGGTCTGAACGCTCTCGGGCTGCCGGCCGGCCCGGTCCGCTCTCCGCTGGTCGACGGCAGCGACGAGGAACTGATCCAACTGCGCCAGGACGCCGCCGCGGCCGGCATCGTGCTCTGACAGGAAGAGGCGAATGAGTCAAGCTCACGTGGAGCTGGGTGCACCGCCGCCGCTGCCGGAGGGCGCCCTGCGCGTCATCCCGCTCGGCGGACTCGGCGCCATCGGCCGGAACATGACCGTCTTCGAATTCGACGGCAAACTGCTCGTCGTCGACTGCGGGGTGCTCTTCCCCGACGTCGAGCAACCCGGCGTGGACCTGATCCTGCCCGACTTCGCGCCCATCCTGGACCGTCTCGAGGACATCCAGGCGATCGTGCTGACCCACGGGCACGAGGATCACATCGGCGCGGTCCCCTACCTCCTCGCCCACAAACCGGACATTCCGCTGGTCGGCTCGGAGTTCACCCTGGCGCTGGTCGAGGCGAAACTGGCCGAGCGGCGGCTGGACCCGTACACGCTGACCGTGCGGGAGGGCGGCATCGAGCGGCTCGGGCCGTTCGAGTGCGAGTTCTTCGCGGTCAACCACTCGATCCCGGACGCGCTGGCCGTCGCGGTGCGCACGCCCGCCGGCCTGATCCTGCACACCGGCGATTTCAAGATGGACCAGGTCCCGCTGGACGGCCGGATCACCGACCTGGCCGGGTTCGCCCGGCTCGGGGCCGAGGGCGTCGACCTGCTGCTCTCCGACTCGACCAACGCCGAGGTGCCCGGCTTCGTCACGCCGGAGCGGGACATCGGCCCGGTGATCAGCTCGATCTTCGGCAAGGCCAAGGGCCGGATCATCGTGGCCAGCTTCGCCTCCCACGTGCACCGGGTCCAGCAGGTGATGGACGCCGCCTGGGAGTACGAGCGCAAGGTCGCCCTGATCGGCCGCTCCATGGTCCGCAACATGGGCATCGCCCGGGACCTGGGCCTGCTGCGCATCCCGGACGGCCTGCTGGTCGGCCTGGACGAGGCCACCCACCTGCCGCCCGACGAGATCGTCTTCATGTCCACAGGGTCGCAGGGCGAGCCGATGAGCGCGCTGGGCCGGATGTCCACCGGCGACCACCGGCACATCACCATCGAGTCGGGCGACACCGTCGTGCTGGCCAGCTCGCTGGTGCCGGGGAACGAGACCTCGGTCTACCGAGTGATCAACCAGCTCTCCCGGGCCGGCGCCACGGTCATCCACAAGGAGACCGCGAAGGTGCACGTCTCCGGGCACGCGCCCGCCGGCGAGCTGCGCTACCTGCTGAACGTGACCCGCCCGAGCAACCTGATGCCGGTGCACGGCGAGTGGCGGCACCTGCGCGCCCACGCCCAGCTCGGCATCGAGACCGGTGTCGCGCCGGACCGGGTGGTGCTCTGCGAGGACGGCGACGTGGTCGACCTGGTCGAGGGGCACGCCCGCGTGGTCGGCCGGGTCAAGAGCCGGTACGTCTACGTCGACGGCCTCGCGGTCGGCGACGTCAGCGAGTCGCTCCTCACCGAGCGGCGGATCCTCGGCGACGGCGGGTTCATCGCGGCCACCGTGGTGATCGACTCGGTGACCGGCAAGGTGGTCGGCGAGCCGAGCATCTCGGCCAAGGGCTTCTCCGAGGACCCGGACGCGTTCAACCCGGTGATCCCGCTGCTCACCGCGGCGCTGCACCGGTCGGCCGAGGACGGCATCACCGACACCCACCAGCTCCAGCAGGTGGTGCGGCGCACGGTCGGCCGCTGGGTGAACGACGCGTATCGACGCCGTCCGATGATCGTCCCGACGGTGGTCGAGGTTTAAGTAATCCTTTAGATCCTGTGAAACCGGTATCGAACTCAACCGTTCTCGTACCGTCTGCGTACTCCCGGGCACGGCGCCGCCCCCACGGCGCCCGTGGCGGAGGGAGTAGTCCAGATGGAGCGCAGAACGATCGCCGTGGCTGCGGCGGTGGTGACGGCGACCGCAGCCGCGGTCGCCTTCACCCTGCCGTCGCTGGCGGGCACGACGGAGTCCGGCGGTTCCACGACCGCGGACTCGTCGACCGGGGGCGTCGCCCCCGAGCTGCTCGCGGCGATGAAGCGTGACCTGAACCTGGACGCGGAAGAGGCCACCACGCGGCTGGCCCGCGCGGACTGGGCCAGCGGCGTCACGGCGAAGCTGGCGTTGCAGACCGGCGACGCGTACGGCGGCGCCTGGCTCGCCTCGGACGGCACGACCCTCAAGGTCGCGGTGACCGACGCCGAAGCGGCTGCCGAGGTCAAGGCCGCCGGCGCCGTCCCGGTGCTGGTCAAGCGCAGTGAGGCGCAGCTCGACGCGGCGAAGACCAAGCTCGACGCGGCGCAGGACGACGCGGGTGACTCCACCGGCTGGTACGTCGACGTGACCACCAACAAGCTGGTCATCGTGGCGCAGCCCGGCGACAAGGCGGAGGCCCTGGCGTTCGCGGACGACGCGGGGGTCTCCACCAACGCGGTCACCGTGCAGATCAGCAACCGGCAGCCGAAGCCGCTCTTCGACGTACGCGGCGCGGACCCGTACTTCATCGCACTGGACGGCGGCACTGCCCGCTGTTCGATCGGCTTCTCGGTGGAGGGCGGCTTCGTGACCGCCGGCCACTGCGGTGAGGTCGGCACCGAGACGACCGGCTTCAACGAGGAGGCCCAGGGCTTCGTCACCGCGTCGGTCTTCCCGGGTGACGCGGACATGGGCGTCGTCGAGGTCAACGGCGACTGGACCCCGCGCGCGGTGGTCAACGACTTCAACGGCAACGAGCTCCCGGTCGGCGGCAGCGACGAGGCCCCGGTCGGCGCGGCGGTCTGCCGTTCCGGCTCCACCACCGGCACGTTCTGCGGCACCATCCTCGCCAAGAACCAGACCGTCCGGTACCCGGAGGGCACCGTGACCGGCCTGACCCGTACGGACGTCTGCGCCGAGGGCGGCGACTCCGGTGGCCCGTGGCTCTCCGGCGACCAGGCTCAGGGCGTGACCTCGGGCGGCTCCGGCGACTGCACCGTCGGCGGCGAGACGTTCTTCCAGCCGGTCAACGAGATCCTGACCGAGAACAACCTCACCCTGCTGACCACCGGCGACGACGAGACCGCCGACCCGACCGCCACGGCCACCGAGACGGCGACGGCGGACCCGAGCGACTCCGCCACCGTGGACCCGTCCGACTCGGCGACCGCCGAGCCGACCGAGACCGCCACCGAGGAGCCCTCGGCCTGCGACGACCTGCCGGTTCAGCGTGACGGCTCGTTCTCGAAGACCGGCAAGGCTCAGGCCCAGCCGAACGGCGGCACCTTCCGGGCCCGGGCCGGCACGCACACCGCCTGCCTGGACGCCCCGGAGGGCGCGGACTTCGACCTGGCCCTGCAGCGTCTGACCAACCACGGCTTCAAGACGATCGCCAAGGCCACCGGTGACGGCGACAAGACGCTGAGCGTCGAGTCCCGCTCCGGCACCTTCCGGTACGTGGTCGTCTCGACCTCCGGCACCGGCGACTACACCCTCGGCTTCAACGTCGAGTAACGCCCGCTGAACGACGCGGAAGCGGGGGCCGTCCGGTCCCCGCTTCCGTCGTTCTCAGGAGCCGAGCTTGAGCTCGCCGAGTTGCTCGCCGAGGCGGCACCCGGTGGCGATGCCGCAGATGAGGACCTGGTCCAGCTGCTCGGGGGTGACGCCCTTCTCCCAGTCGCTGGAGACCTCGCCCACCACGACCGCCGCGCCCTCGTCGGTGACCTGCACGTACGCCTTCGGCCAGAGCTGGTCCCGGTTCCAGGTGTTGCAGAACTCGTAGAGGCGGGGCACGTCCTCGACCGCGAAGACGTGCTGCATCATCGCCCGGATCTGCAGCATCTCCCGGTTCTCGCCGAGCCGGAAGAAGTAGATCAGGTTGCCCTGGAAGTTCCCGGCCACGTCGCCGTCCGCGTCCTCGAAGTACGCGAACCCGCGCGCGTCCAGCGCTGCCTTGATCATCTCGTTGGTGAGAGGTTGCACTCAGTGATGCTAATCGCCTCGAAAGCGAGCGATGGTCGCGGTGCGCCTTCTCGCCGGTGTCGCCGCGCCCGGCTACGGTGACATCCATGGCGGGCCGTACTCCTCCGGCGAGCCGGGGCCGTGGCGCGTCCACGCAACGCGGCGCCGCGACCTCGCGCGCCCGTCAACCGGCGGCGCGCCCGGCGAAGAAGACCGCGGCCAAGCCGGCCGCCCGTAAACGCGCTCCGGCGAAGAAGAAGGCGACCGGCGGGTCCGGTGCCGCGATCGGCGTCGGACGGGGCGTCTCCGCGCTCTTCATGGGCCTCGCGCACAGCGTGGGATGGCTCGCCCGGGGCGCCGGCAAGCAGGCGGCGACCGCGCGCAGCATCGGCCCGGAGCACCGTCGCGACGGCGCGGGCCTGCTCATGCTCGGCTTCGCCATCCTGGTCGCGGTCGCCGTCTGGGCCGGCAGCGCGGGCCCGCTCGGTGCCCGGCTGGCCGACGCGGTGCACCTCTTCTTCGGCAGCCTCGGCGTCTTCCTCCCGCTGCTCTTCCTGTACGGCGCGATCCGGCTGATGCGCGAGCCGGTCGACCCGGAGCACCGCGGGCGCAACGTGGTCGGCTGGTCGGCGATCATCATCGCCACCGCCTCGCTGCTGCACATCTCCGGCGCCCCGAAGCAGAGCCCGGACGACCTGGACAGCGCCGGTGGCCTGCTCGGCTACGCGGTCGGCTCGGTCCTGGAGAACGCGGTGACCGCCTGGGTGGCGGTGCCGCTACTGGTCCTGCTCTTCGTCTTCGGCGTGCTGGTCACCACGGCCACCCCGATCGCCAAGGTCCCGGAGCGCTTCCTGCTCCTGGTCGACCTGGTGCTCGGCCGCGGCGCCGAGCGCGAGCTGCGCCCCGAGGTCCCCGAGGGGGACGACGACGGCCTGGACGTGCTGGGTGAGGAGGAGACGCCGAAACCGCGCCGCCCGGCCCGCCGCCGGCAGGCCGCCCTCGCCGACCCGCTGCCGCCCGAGGACCCGGAGCCGGAGGAGGATCTGGTCCTCCATGACACGGTCGCCCTGCCGAAGGTGCCGGCCGGCCGGAAGAAGCCGGCCCCGAAGCCCCCGGCGGACCACTCGCCGCTGCCCACCCGGGCCGAGCAGCTGGAGATCACCGCGGTGCCGGGCGACTACCGGCTGCCGCCGCCCACCCTGCTCGCCGCCGGTGCGCCACCGAAGGCCCGCAGCCGCGCCAACGACGAGATCATGGCGGCGCTCACCGGCGTCTTCGACCAGTTCAACGTGGACGCCGTGGTCACCGGCTTCACCCGCGGCCCGACCGTCACCCGGTACGAGGTGGAGATCGGCCCGGGCACCAAGGTGGAGCGGATCACCCAGCTCTCCCGCAACATCGCGTACGCGGTGAAGTCCCCGGACGTGCGGATCCTCTCGCCGATCCCGGGCAAGAGCGCGGTCGGCGTGGAGATCCCGAACACCGACCCGGAGAACGTCTCGCTCGGCGACGTGCTGCGCTCCCGGGTGGCCACCGCCGACCACCACCCGATGCTGGTCGCGCTCGGCAAGGACATCGAGGGCGGGTTCGTCGCGGCGAACCTGGCCAAGATGCCGCACATCCTGATCGCGGGCGCCACCGGCGCGGGCAAGAGCTCCTGCCTGAACTCGCTGCTGGTCTCGATCCTGACCCGGGCCACCCCGGACGAGGTCCGGCTGCTGCTGGTCGACCCGAAGCGGGTGGAGATGACCGCGTACGAGGGGATCCCGCACCTCGTCACGCCGATCGTCACCAACCCGAAGAAGGCCGCCGACGCCCTGGAGTGGGTGGTCGGCGAGATGGACATGCGGTACGACGACCTCGCGGCCAACGGGGTCCGGCACATCGACGACTTCAACCGCAAGGTCCGCAGCGGGGAGATCACCGCGCCGCCGGGCAGCGAGCGGGAGATGAAGCCGTACCCCTATCTGCTGGTGATCGTGGACGAGCTGGCCGACCTGATGATGGTCGCCCCGCGCGACGTGGAGGACTCGGTCGTCCGGATCACCCAGCTGGCCCGGGCCGCCGGCATCCACCTGGTGCTCGCCACCCAGCGGCCCAGCGTCGACGTGGTCACCGGCCTGATCAAGGCGAACGTGCCGTCCCGCCTGGCCTTCGCCACCTCGTCGCTCGCCGACAGCCGGGTCATCCTGGACCAGCCCGGCGCCGAGAAGCTGCTCGGCCGGGGCGACGGGCTCTTCCTGCCGATGGGCGCCTCGAAGCCGACGCGTATCCAGGGCGCCTGGGTCGACGAGACGGAGATCGCGGCGGTCGTCAACTTCTGCAAGGAGCAGCGCGAGCCGGAGTTCCGCGAGGGGGTCACCGACGCGCCGCCGAGTAAGAAGAAGGAGATCGACGAGGAGATCGGCGACGACCTCCAACTGCTGGTCCAGGCGATCGAGCTGGTGGTGACCAGTCAGTTCGGCTCGACCTCGATGCTGCAGCGCAAGCTGCGGGTCGGCTTCGCCAAGGCGGGCCGGCTGATGGACCTGATGGAGAGCCGCGGCATCGTCGGGCCGTCCGAGGGCTCGAAGGCCCGCGACGTGCTGATCAAGCCGGACGAGCTGGAAGAGGCGCTGGCCGCGCTCAAGGTCGACTGAGTTCCGGCATCGGATACAGCCGGCGGAAGGTGAACGCCTCGGGTGTCGGCCCGTCGGCGTCCAGCCGGGCGAGCCGCGTCATACCCTCGGTCAGGGTGGGGATCTCGCCGGCCGGGAGCCACCAGAGCACCAGCCCGGCGTCGGCGCCGTGCGGATGGAACCAGTCCCGGCGGCGGCGCAGGTACTCCAGGTGGTCGCTCTGGTAGGCGTACGCCCGCAGGTGCTCGGGGGATTCCCAGACCGAGAGTGTGTAGATCCGGTCCGGGTCGGTGGGTGCCGTGTTGGTGCCCTCGCCGCCGTCGCCCACGAGCCGCCAGACGAAACCGGGCGAGCGGTCGGCCAGGGCGTTCATCAGCGCGATGCCCTCCACGAACTCGATCATCGACGGGTCTTCCAGCGGAGCCCGCATCCGGGCGGTGTTCATCTGGGCCAGGTGGAAGGCGGTCATGGACCCAGCTCACCAGCTCCGGCTTCTAAAGTCAATCAAACTGCTTTTTAGAGAGGGTGACGCAGCAGCGGCCGGGCGCCGGATCCATCCGGGCGGCCCACTCGCCGTCCGCACCGGCGCCGTCCAGCAGCCCCTGAACCATCGCCAGGTTCATCCCGCAGATCATCGGCGGGAACTGCTCGGAGAGCCGGTGGAAGGGGCAGTTGCGCAGCACGATCCGGTCCGGCCCGTCGGCGGCCGGCGCGTAGCCCTGCCCGGTCAGCAGGGTGGTCACGTCCGGGTCCCGCCCGGTCAGCAGGGTGGTCACGTCCGGGTCCCGCCCGGTCAGCAGGGTGGTCACGTCCGGGTCCCGCCCGGCCGGCGGGGTGGTCACGTCCGGGTCCCGCCCGGTCTGCCGCCCGTGCCGCCCGGCGACCCGGTAGAGGATCTCCTCCGCCCCGGCCTGCTCCAGCGCCTCGGCCAGCAGTTCGGCCGCGCCGCGATAGGCGCGGGGCGGCACGCTCACCGCGTGCTCCCCGGCGGCGACGTGGTACAGCTTCGCGGGACGTCCGGCCCCCGGTCCGCTCCGTCCCGGCTTCCTCGCGTACGACACGTCGAGGAGCCCCGACGCGGCGAGCTTGTCCAGGTGGAAGGCGGCGAGCGTCCGGCCGATCCCGAGCGCCTCGGCCACGTCGTCGCGCCCGACCGGGCCGGCGCCGGCGGCCACCACCCGGTAGGCGGCCCGGCGCACCCCGTCGGTGAGGCCGGCCAGGGCGTCGAGGTCGTCGATGTCGTCCGGAGTCGTCACCCGGCAATCGTATTGCCAACGTCTTTTGTCACTAGAGCCTCGCTGCCCCGCGCCTCGCCGCCCCGCGCCTCGCTGCCCCGCGCCTCACTGCCCTACGCCCGGCCGTCCCGCGCCTCGCTGTTCTGGCTGGCGCTCCGGGGTGTCTCCGCGTCCTCCACGCACCCCTCGGTGCCAGCCGGGACGGTGCCGGTCGGGGCGGTGCCGGTCGGGGCGGTGCCGGTCGGGGCGGTGCCGGCCGGGATGGTGGCCGGCTCCGGATCGAGGGCGTCGCGGACCAGGGCGTATGTGGTGGCGATCAGGGCGGCCAGCATCAGGGTGGCCGGGATCCGCAGGTCGAGCGTGTCGGCCGTACGCCCGAACAGGAACGGCTGGTACGCCAGCAGCGAGGCGGCCTGGACCAGGAGCGGGACGTACCAGAGGCGGGGCCGGTACGCGGCGAGCATCAGCGTGAGCACGTCGGCCAGGAAGAAGTAGCGCTCGTGCATGCCGGGCAGGGTGAACGGGACCAGGATCGCGAAGACCGCCGCCGCCGTGACGATCCGGGTGGCGTCCAGGCGTACCCGGCGGGCCACCAGCAGCAGGCAGAGGCCGAGCACCAGGGCGGCGCAGAACGCGTACCCGAGCAGTCGCAGTGCCCCGATCCGGTCGGTGACCGGGAGGTAGGCGAAGACCGAGGGGGCGTTCGAGGTGAGACGGGCGACCCGGGAGGCCTGCCGGTCCGGGCTGTAGACGCCGAGCAGCTCGCCCGGGCTCCGCCCGAGCAGGATCGCCGGGAGGTCCAGCGCCAGCCAGACCGCCGGCGCGGCGAGCAGCGGCCGCAGGCGCATCGCCCCGGCCAGCACGAGCAGCGCCACCAGTGGGAAGACGAAGATCCCCTGCGGCTTGAGGGCGAACGCGACGGTGCAGAGCACCACGCCCGGCCACGGCCGTTCCCGGGCCAGGTAGTAGACGCCGCCGAGCGCGAACGAGGCCCACACGGCGTCCATCTGCCCGTAGAACGACGCGTTGATCACCACGGTCGGCAGCAGCACGGTCACCACCGCGCCGTGGACGCCCGCCCGGCGCCCCCAGCGCAGCGCCACGAGCCGGTACGCGAAGAACCCCAGCAGGACGTCGAAGAGCGTCCAGACGAGCTTGATCTTGACGATCAGCGGGCCGGGCATCAGCGAGGCGCACCAGAGGAGGTAGAGGAAGGGCGCGTTGTAGTTGCCGATCGGCTGACCCAGTCCCCGCCAGCCGCCGGCCTCGGCCACCCGCGCGTACCAGGCCGTGAAGATCGCCATGTCCGGGGTCGATTCGTGCCGCCCCGCCCAGCGCGCCAGTAGGGCCACCGCGGCGAGTGCGAGGACGAGCAGCACCTCGGCGACGATCCGCCGATTCGGCCGGGTACGCATGACGACGCACCCTATGTGCCCGAGATGACGAGAACGCGACCGGCGGATGGACCGTGGTGGCCACCCGGCGGACCGTGCGGTGGAACACTCGCCCGGCACCGCCCGGTAACCTTGGCGGGTGTCTGTCACTCCTCCTTCCCGCCGTGTCGCGCTCCTGACGCTGGGCTGCGCCCGTAACGAGGTCGACTCGGAAGAGCTCGCCGCCCGCCTGGACGCCGAGGGCTGGGAGGTGGGCACCGACGCCGCCGATGCGGACGTGGTCCTCGTCAACACCTGTGGCTTCGTCGAGAAGGCGAAGCAGGACTCGATCGATACCCTGCTCGCCGCCTCCGACACCGGGGCCAAGGTTGTCGCCGCCGGGTGCATGGCCGAGCGATACGGCAAGGAGCTCGCCGAGAACCTGCCCGAGGCCGACGCGGTGCTCGGCTTCGACGACTACACCGACATCTCCGCCCGGCTGAACGGCGTGCTGGCCGGCGAGAGGTTCGACGCGCACACCCCGCGGGACCGCCGCGAGCTGCTGCCGATCACCCCGGTCCAGCGGCACACCAGCAAGGTGGTGGTGCCCGGTCACGCCACGGTCGACGAGCACACCCCGGCCCACCTGCGGACCGTGCTGCGCCGCCGGCTGGACACCGGCCCGGTCGCCTCGCTCAAGCTGGCCAGCGGCTGCGACCGGCGCTGCGCGTTCTGCGCGATCCCGGCGTTCCGCGGCGCGTTCGTCTCCCGCGACCCGCAGGAGTTGCTCGCCGAGGCCGAGTGGCTGGCCAAGACCGGCGTCCGCGAGCTGGTCCTGGTGAGTGAGAACAGCACGTCGTACGGGAAGGACCTGGGCGATCCCCGGCTGCTGGAGAAGCTGCTGCCGCAGCTCGCCGCGGTCGAGGGCATCGTCCGGGTGCGGGCGAGCTACCTGCAGCCCGCCGAGACCCGGCCCGGCCTGGTCGAGGCGATCGCCACCACGCCCGGCGTCGCGGCCTACTACGACCTCTCGTTCCAGCACTCCAGCGAGCCGGTGCTGCGCCGGATGCGCCGGTTCGGCTCCACCGACCGCTTCCTGGACCTGCTGAAGTCGGCCCGGGACCTGGCCCCCGAGGCCGGCGCCCGGAGCAACTTCATCGTCGGCTTCCCCGGCGAGACCCGGCAGGACGTGGACGAGCTGGTCCGCTTCCTGACCGAGGCCCGGCTCGACGCGATCGGCGTCTTCGACTACAGCGACGAGGACGGCACCGAGGCCGCCGGCCTCGACGGCAAGATCCGCCCGGACACCGTCAAGCGACGGTACGACCGGGTGGTCGCCCTCGCCGAGGAGCTCTGCAACCAGCGCGCCGAGGACCGGATCGGCACCACGGTCGAGGTGCTGGTCGACGCGATCGAGGACGGCGAGATCGAGGGCCGCGCCGAGCACCAGGCCCCCGAGGTGGACGGCTCGACCACGCTGGTCGCGGGCGACGAGGGCGTCGACGTGGCGGCGCTGCGCCCGGGTGACCTGGTCCGGGCCCGGGTGACCGGCACCGAGGGCGTCGACCTGGTGGCCGTGCCGATCGAGATGATCTCCGCCGCGCAGGTCACCCGGTGACGGACGAGCCGGTTCCGGTGGCCGCACCCCGCGTGGTGTCGCTCTACAACGCGGCCAACGCGCTGACCGTGGTCCGGCTCGTGCTCGTCCCGGTGTTCCTGCTGATGGTGGTCGAGTCGCGGATGACCGACGACGACTGGCGGGTCGCCTCCTGCCTGGCGTTCGGCATCGCCTCGGCGACCGACTTCGTGGACGGCTGGATCGCCCGCCGCTGGCATCTGGTCACCTCGTTCGGCAAGATCGCCGACCCGATCGCGGACAAGGCGCTGACCGGCACCGCGCTGGTCCTGCTCTCCGTCTACGACGCGCTGCCCTGGTGGGTGACGCTGCTGATCCTGGCCCGCGAGTGGGGCATCACCGCGATGCGCTTCTGGGTCATCCGGTACGGGGTGATCCCCGCCTCCCGGGGCGGCAAGCTCAAGACCGGGCTACAGACCGCGGCGATCGCCTGGTACCTGTGGCCGATGCCGTCCCCGCTCGACGCCGCCGGTCCGTGGCTGATGGGGGCGGCCCTGGTGGTCACCGTGGTCACCGGCGGGGACTACGTGATCGACGCGATCCGGCTGCGCCGGGGTCCCCGGGCCTGATCGTTCGATTCCGACCAGTGGCCGTGACGAGGGGAGAGGCGCCGATGGGGATGTCCGAGGCCGCCGTGGGTGCGGTCCGGCTGCTGATCGAGCGGCGCCAGACGGTGGCGACCGCGGAGTCGCTGACCGGTGGGCTGGTCGCCGCGACGCTGGTGGAGATCCCCGGGGTCAGCGCGGTCTTCCGCGGCGGGCTGGTCGTCTACGCCACCGAGCTCAAGGGGAGCCTGGCGGGCGTACCGGAAGATCTCTTGAAAGAACGCGGCCCGGTGGATCCGGACGTGGCCGCGGCACTCGCGGAGGGCGCCCGGGAACGCTGCGGCGCGGACTGGGGGCTCGCCACCACCGGCGTCGCGGGGCCGGACCCCCAGGACGGCAGGCCGGTCGGGCTGGTCTATGTGGCGGTGGCCGGCGCGGACCGGGCCCGGGTGCGTGAACGGCAACTCGCCGGAAACCGGGCGGCCATCCGTACCGAAAGTGTGACGGCCGTCCTGCAATTGCTCTCCGACGTTCTCCGGGACCCCGTCATGCCGGTCTGAACAGGGAATTTCATCGTTACCGCGAGGGTTGTCCGAATACGCCGCGGGTCGATGGACAGAGGAATTCGGCGGGCCGGGATGTCGCCGTGGCCCGCGGCAGGTACGGTTGCGGGAAGCCTCCGGCGTATGCCGGTGGCCCCGCCCGCAGGAGGAGGTGCCATGGTCCTGCTACGCCGGGTTATCGGTGACGCACTTCGTGCGCGCCGGCAGGGACAGCACCGCACGCTGCGCGAGGTGTCGACCGCCGCGAACGTCAGCTTGGGGTACCTGTCCGAGATCGAGCGCGGCCAGAAAGAGGCGTCCAGCGAGCTGCTCGCAGCCATCTGCGACGCGCTCGGCGCCCGTCTCTCGGAATTACTGGGTGAGGTCAGCAGCACCCTCTCCCTCGCCGAGAACATGGAAGGCGTGCTCGTTCCGGTGGAGACCGCCGAGTCCGCGAGGCCGATGGCGACCGACGGGAAGGTCTCCGTCGCGGTGCGCCAGGACTCGCCGCTCAAGGCCACGCTGCGCGCCACGCGTAACAAGTCCCAGCGCGACGTCGTGTACGCCGCCTGATCACATGCCCATGCGACGGCCGGGTCCTCCTCTGGAGGGTCCGGCCCGCGTGTCTTCAGGGCATTCCCAGGAGTCTTTCAGGGCTTCTGCCGGAGGCTCTCCGGGGTACGAGAGCGTAGCCTCGAAGCCAGGGGTGACCCTGAGATCCCCCGTAGGTCACGTGACGAGGCTGGCACCGGGCTGCCACGATGGTTGGGCGCCGGCACACGAGACTTCCTCGGGGACGGCGCGTCCGACAGAGCGACATTGAGGGGATACCGAGAGATGGCGAACCCGTTCGTCAAGGGCTGGCGTTATTTGTCGGCGCTCTTCGGCGCGAAGATCGACGAGTACGCCGATCCGAAGGTGCAGATCCAGCAGGCCATCGAGGACGCCCAGCGGCAGCACCAGGCTCTGGTGCAGCAGGCGGCGGCCGTCATCGGCAATCAGCGGCAGCTCGAGATGAAGCTGTCCCGCCAGATGTCCGAGGTCGAGAAGCTGCAGGGAATGGCGCGCCAGGCGCTCGTGCTCGCCGACCGCGCGCGGGCCGGCGGTGACGAGGCGGAGGCGCAGAAGTACGAGCAGACCGCGCAGACGCTCGCCACCCAGCTGGTCTCCGGCGAGCAGTCGATGGAGGACCTGAAGACGCTGCACGACCAGGCGCTCGCCGCCGCGGGCCAGGCCCGCAAGGCGGTGGAGAACAACGCGATGGTGCTGCAGCAGCGCATCGCCGAGCGCTCCCGGCTGCTCAGCCAGCTCGAGCAGGCCAAGATGCAGGAGACCGTGGCCGCGTCGCTGGAGTCGATGTCCGCGCTGGCCGCGCCGGGGAACACCCCCTCTCTGGACCAGGTGCGCGACAAGATCGAGCAGCGGTATGCGAACGCGATGGGCCGCGCCGAGCTCGCGTCCAACTCGGTCGAGGGCCGGATGCTCGAGGTGCAGAAGTCCAGCCTGGACATGGCGGGTTCGTCCCGTCTGGAGCAGATCCGGGCCAGCATGGCGGGGGAGAAGCTGGGCGCCGCCGGCACCCAGCCCGCCGTCGAGCAGCCCGCGACTCCGGCCGCCGACCCGGCGGGCGTGGCCCGGCTGGACGAGATCCGGGCGAGCATGAACCAGAAGCGCGGCGACACCAGCGCCGCCGGCTGATCATTCTTCGGCATCGGGGCGGGGGCGGGACGACGTGGACGAGCGGCAGAGGTACTTCCGCAGGCTCGACCGGCTGCGCAGGTCCGCGCGCCGGTGGAGCGTGCTGGGTGGCGGGCTGACCGCGGCGGCCGTCGTCCTGGTGCCGTACGCGGGGATCGGTGTCGCCGACGCCGCCTGGGCCGCCGGGGCGGGCGCCACGGTGGTCCTGGCCCGGTGGCGGTGGAAGGATCACCAGGCGCTGGCCGCTCAGCCGGCGCCGGAGCCGTCGCTGCCCGGCCCCCGGTTCACCGCGGCGCTGGAGCGCTCGCCGGTCGGCCGCCAGGTGCTGCACGAGATGCGGCGCCAGCGCAACCGCTACGTGTTGCGCGGCTCGGCGATCGCCGACGCGTGGGACCGGCTGGACCGGGCCTCGTTCACCATGTCGGGGCTGGCCGGCAGCCTCTCCGGCTCCGGCGAGGCCGCCGTGCTGGAGGCGGCCGCGGCCGAGCAGTGGCTCCGCGACCTGGGCGGGCGGGTGACCGGTGTGGAGAAGGCGATCCCGCTCGGCCGGGCGGACTCCCTCCGGCAGTCGCACGCGGCGCTGGCCACCCAGTTCACCGAGGGCGTGGACGCCTATGAGGAGCTGGTCGCGGCGGCGGCGAGCTATGTTGCCGAGGACGGTCATCCGGTCGCGGACGCGCGGCACCCGGCGTACCACTCCCTGAAGGAGGCGGCGGACCGGCTGCGGGGGATCGCCGAGGGGCTCGCCGAGCTGCGCGATCAGACGGCCCGCTTCACTCCCCGCCGTCCCTGACCGTCGCCGGTTCCGGCTGGCATCGCGGGCACCAGAACGTGATGCGATCCTCCATCTCGGCCTTTCCGCTCAGCGGGAGCGGTGACCTCTCCGCCTTGCGGACGGCGGTGCCGCAGCGACGGCAGGGCTGGGCGCGGCGGCCGTACACGTAACTGGTCTCGCCGCGGCGGAGCGAGCCGGTGGTGGTCTGGGTCCAGCGGCCCCGGTTCGCGGCGACCAGGCGCTGCGCCAGCTCGACCGTGCCGGTCAGGTCGGCCACCTCGGCGACCGGCGTCCACGGCCAGAGCCCGCGCAGGAAGAGCGTCTCCGCCTTGTAGAGGTTGCCCACCCCGGCCAGGTTCCGCTGATCCAGCAGCGCCTCGGCGATGGTGGCCGCCGGGCTCGCCGCGATCCGGCGGGCCGCCTCGGCCGGATCCCAGTCGTCTCCGAGCAGGTCCGGCCCGAGGTGCCCGACGAGGCGGTCCTCCTCGGCGGTGCGGAGCAGTGCGACGTCGTGCAGGTGGTAGCCGACCGCCACCGACCGGGCCGTCCGCAGCACCACCCGGATCAGGTGCGCGGGACGGCCGGACCAGCGCTCGCCGGGCGCGTACGACCGCCAGGCGCCCTCCATCCGCAGGTGTGAGTGGAGGGTGAGCGGGTCGTGCCCCGCACGGGTCAGGCGCAGCAGCAGGTGTTTGCCCCGGCTCGCCGACGCGGCCACGGTCCAGCCGGTCAGATCCGTGGTGGCCAGGCGGGGCAGCCGGAGGTCCGAGCCGGTCAGCACCTCGCCGGTGAGGGCACGCTCCAGCACCCGCGCGGTGTTCCAGACGGTGTCCCCTTCCGGCATGCCCCTATCCTTCCCCCATCGCCCACCTGTCGCCCTTCTCCAGGAGGGAGAACAGCGCCTCCTCGGTCAGGCCGGCGCCGACGGCGGTCAGCGGGAACCCACCCCGAAACGGCCAGGGCCGCAGCAGCAGCGCGGTCACCGGGCGGCAGCGGGTCCACGCTCCAGGCGACCGCGGCCTCCAGTGTCTGGTGCGGGGCGAGCGCACCGCGATCACCGCTCGCGCCGGTGGTGGGCCGCCAGCCGCACGAACCAGCTCAGCGTGGTGTGATCTTGACGATGTCGCCGGGGACGACGGAGAGGACGACCACCGCGCGGCCGTTGTTGACCGCGATGGCGACGCGGTCCGCGGAGTCCGGGTAGACCAGCAGGTCGCCCGGGCCGACGTCGGCGAAGGTGGCGCCCCGGCGGGCCCGTACCGTGCCGTTGAGCAGCAGGTCCGTGCTGAGCCCGGTGAGCATCGCGCCCTCGGCGGCCAGCTGCACGTTGCCGAAGCGGTCGACGGTCAGCACCTCGGCCTCGATCCAGCCGTCGCCGACGGTCACCAGTGGGGCGGGGAGGCGGACCAGGGAGTCCGTGTCCACCGCGGGCCCGGCCTGCTCGGGAGCGGCCCCGGCGGCGAGGTGGGCGCCGGCCGGCGCGAAGACGTCCCGGCCGTGGAAGGTCCGCGAGACGTCGCCGAGCATCCAGTCCTTGTTGGCCAGCTCGTACGCCCCGGTGATCCCACCGAGCGCCTCGGCCGCCCAGATCAGCAGGCCGTTGTCCGGGCCGACCAGCAGGCCGTTCGGCGTGGTCAGCACGATGCCGCGGCGGGCCGTCCCGACACCCGGGTCGACCACGGCGACGTGCACTGCGGCGGGCAGGTACGGCGCGGTCTGGGCGAGTACGGCGGCGCCCCGGGCCACGTCGGCGGGCGGCACGTGGTGAGTGACGTCGATCACTCGTACGTCGGGGGCGACCTTCGCCATCGAGCCGTGACAAGCCGCGACGAAACCATCGAAGGTGCCGTAATCGGTCGTGAAACTGATCCATCCATAACCGGCCATGGTGGCGACGTTACTGCCAGTGGTTCCCGGGTACCGTCCGGGCGCGCCGTGGCGGCATGGCAGGGTTGGTCCATGCGTCTCGTGATCTTCACCGAACCCCAGCAGGGCGCCAGCCACGACGACCTGCTGCGGGTGGCCAAGGCCGCCGAGGACGGCGGATACGACGGGTTCTTCCGCTCCGACCACTACCTGAGGATGGGCGACGGCTCCGGCCTGCCCGGACCCACCGACGCGTGGATCACGCTGGCCGCGCTCGCCGTCCAGACCTCCCGGATCCGGCTCGGCACGCTGGTCAGCTCGGCAACGTTCCGGCTGCCCGGCCCGCTGGCGATCGCGGTCGCCCAGGTCGACGCGATGAGCGGGGGCCGGATCGAGTTCGGTCTCGGCGGCGGGTGGTTCGAGGCGGAGCACACCGCGTACGGCATCCCGTTCCCCCCGCTCGGCGAGCGGTTCGACCGGCTCGAGGAGCAGCTGGAGATCATCACCGGTCTCTGGAAGGCGAGCGGCCCCTTCGCGTTCGAGGGCAAGCACTACCGGGTCAGCGACTCGCCGGCGCTGCCGAAGCCCGTCCAGTCGCCGCTGCCGGTGATCGTCGGCGGAAACGGGAAGAAGCGCACGCCGAACCTGGCTGCCCGGTTCGCCGCCGAGTTCAACGTGCCGTTCGGCAAGATCGAGGACATCCCCGCCCAGTACGCGCGAGTCCGCGAGGCGTCCGAGGCGATCGGCCGCGCGGAGCCGCCGGCGTTCTCGGCCGCGGCCGTGCTCTGCGTCGGCCGGGACGACGCCGAGGTGCGCCGCCGTGCCGCGTCGATCGGCCGCGAGGTCGAGGAGATGCGCGACAACGGCGGCGTCGTCGGCACGCCGGACCAGGCCGTCGAGGCGATCGGCCGGTACCGCGAGGCCGGTGCGTCCCGCCTGTTCCTGCAGGTCCTGGACCTGGCCGACCTGGACCACGTGGAGTTGGTCGCGTCCGCGGTGGCCCCGCAGCTCTGACCCGCCCCGGGGCTGCGTCTCAGCGGTTTCCACCGTGCAGGCGCAGTCCACGGGGTGTCGCGTTCTCAACCGCGCAGGCGCAGCCCTCGCGGTGTCGCGCGGAAGCCCGCCGCGGTCAGCGCCTCCCGCAACGGCGACGAGTGCACCGACTCCCCGTCGGCCCGCTCCACCGACAGTGCGCCCAGCGCCCCGGACCGCACCGCCCCGGCCAGCGCGGCGCCCGCCGCGGTCAGCGCCTCCGGGTCGTCCGCGAACGACAGCAGCGTCCGCCCGCCCCGTTCCACGTAGAGCACCAGCTCACCCCCGACCAGCACGACCAGCGCCCCGGCCTTGCGCCCGGCCCGGTGACCGGCCTTGGCCACCGGCTCGCCGTCCCCGCTGTCGACCACGCGCTCCGGCCAGCCCAGCGCCGCGCCGTACGGGTTGGCCGGATCGGTGGCCGCGAGCACCACCGCCCGCCGGTCGGCCGTGTCCGCCAGCCCGCGCAGCCGGTCCACCGCGCCCGGCACCGCGAACTGCGCCGCGCCGAGCCCCTCCACGAAGTACCCGCGCCGGGCCGCCCCGCGCTCCTCCAGCGCGCTGAGCACCGGGTACACCGCCGCGAACCCACCGGTCACGCCCTCGGCCAGCACCGCGCCCCGGGTCACCACGCCGTGCCGTTCCAGCAGCAGGTCGGCCAGGGCCGCCGCCCGCCGGGTCGGATCCGGATCGCGGTCGGGCAGCCGGGACCAGCGCCCGGCCATGTTCGGCGGCCCGGTCCGCGAGGGCAGGTGCGGCCGCCCGGGCCGTCGATACCGGCTCCGGGCCGGCGCGGCCTTCGCCCGGTGCGCCCCGCTCCCGCCGAGCAGCCCCCGCAGCGGCGCGAACGTGTCGTTGGTCAGGTGCCCGGCCCAGACGAGATCCCACACGGTCGCGGCCAGCGCGGTGTCGTCGGTCGAGCCCACCCGGTCGGCGAGGGACCGGAAGAAGAGCGCCTGATCGCCGTCGAGCGCGTCCAGCACCGCCCGGTGTTCCGGGGCGATCGGGAACGCGTCGTCCGGCGGGGGCAGGAGCAGGGCTGCGCTGTCCGCGTACGCCACCGTCACCCACCCGTCGCCGCCGGAGATCGACCCCGACCCGGCCCAGAGCACCTCGCCGCCGGCGCAGAGCTCGTCCAGCATCGGCGGGGCGTAGTCGGCCACCCGGGCCGGCAGCACCAGCCGCTCCCACGCCGAGGCCGGCACCGCGAGGCCCTGGACCTGCTCGATCGTGGCGGCCAGCGCGTCCACCCCGCGCGCGTTGCCGCCGATCTGGTGCCACCGGGGCAGGAAGGTGGCCAGCGTCCGGGGCGGCACCGGCTCGATCTCCCGGCGCAGTGCGGCCAGCGAGCGCCGCCGCAGCATCCGGAGCACCTCGCTGTCGCACCACTCGGTGCCCACGCCGTCCGGGGAGAACTCGCCGGAGGTGGCCCGGCCGGTCGCGCTCAGCCGTTTCAGGGCCTGCTCGACGACGAACACGCCCAGCCCGAACCGGGCCGCGCAGGTGGCCGCGGCGAACGGGCCGTGCGTCCGGGCGTACCGCGCGACCAGGTCACCGAGCGGGTCGGCGACCGGTTCCAGGTACGCCTCGGGGATACCGACCGGCAGCGCCACCCCGAGCGCGTCCCGGTACCGTCCCGCGTCGTCGATCCCGATCCAGCGCTCCTCGCCCGCGACGCGCACCCGGATCGCCCGGCGGGACAGCTCCAGCTCGGTCAGCCACTCCTGTCTCAGCCGCCGGGCGCCGGCCTCGGCCCCGGACAGGTCGCCGAGCAGCCGGAGCAGCTCGGCCGCGTCCTCCAGGTCGCGCGGCGTGCGCTGCGGGGAGAGCCACTGCAACTGGGCCTCGGTCTCGGTGACCACCTGCGGATCGAGCAGCTCCCGCAGGTCGACCCGGCCGAGCAGTTCGCCGAGGAGCGTCGAGTCCAGCGCGAGGGCCGCGGCCCGTCGCTCGGCGAGGGGCGCGTCCCCTTCGTACAGGAAGGCTCCGACGTATCCGAAGAGCAACGATCGCGCGAAGGGCGACGGACGCGGGGTCTCGGTCTCGACCAGGCGCACCCGGCGGCCGGCGATCTCGCGCATCAGTCCGGTCAGGCCGGGCACGTCGAAGACGTCCCGCAGGCACTCGCGGGCGGCCTCCAGGGTGACCGGGAAGTCGGCGAACTCGCGTGCCACGTCGAGCAGCTGCGCCGAGCGCTGACGCTGCTGCCAGAGCGGCTGACGGCGCCGCGGATCCCGGCGGGGCAGCAGCAGCGAGCGGGCCGCGCACTCCCGGAACCGGGACGCGAACAGGGCCGACGTGCCGACCGACTCCTCCACCAGCCGCGCGATCTCGTCCGGGTCGAAGGCGACCAGCTCCGCGCCGGGCGGCTCGTCCGCCACGTCCGGCAGCCGCACCACGATCCCGTCGTCCGAGGGCAGAACCTGGCCGTCCACCCCGTACCGCTCGGTCAGCCGCCGCCCGATCGCCAGGGCCCAGGGCGCGTTCACCCGGGCGCCCAGCACGCAGTGCACGGTCAGCCGCCAGTCGCCGAGCTCGTCCCGGAACCGCTCGACCACCACGGTCCGGTCGTCCGGCAGGTGCCGGGTGGCCTCCCGCTGCTCGCGCAGGTAGGCGACCAGGTTGCCGGCGGCCCACTCGTCCAGCCCGGACTCGCGCAGCGACGCGGTGGCCGGCTCGTCGCCCGCCTTGACCAGCGCCCGCAGCCGTTTGCCGATCGCCTGTCCGAGTTCGATCGGGCGCCCCGGTGAGTCGCCCTTCCAGAACGGCATCCGGGCGGGCGCACCCGGCGCGGGCGACACCAGCACCCGGTCCGGCGTGATGTCCTCGATCCGCCACGAGGTCGACCCGAGCAGGAAGACGTCGCCGACCCGCGACTCGTAGACCATCTCCTCGTCGAGCTCGCCGACCCGGGAGGCCCGCTCGGCGCCGGCCAGGAACACCCCGAACATCCCCCGGTCCGGAATCGTCCCGCCGCTGGTCACCGCGAGCCGCTGCGCCCCCGGCCGCCCGGTGAGCACGTCGGTCCCGCGGTCCCAGACCAGCCGGGGCCGCAGCTCGGCGAAGGCGGTCGACGGATAGCGGCCGGAGAGCATGTCGAGCACCGCGTGCAGGGCCGAGTCGGGCAGCTCCGCGAAGGGTGCCGCCCGCCGGACCAGTGCCGCCAGCTCGCCCAGCGGCCAGGCGTCCAGCGCCACCATCGCCACGATCTGCTGGGCCAGCACGTCCAGCGGATTGCGCGGATATCGCAGCTCCTCGATCGCCCCCTCGCCCATCCGCTCCGCCACCACGGCACAGGAGAGCAGGTCACCGCGGTGTTTCGGGAAGACCACCCCGCGCGAGACGGCACCCACCTGGTGCCCGGCGCGCCCGATCCGCTGCAGTCCGGCGGCGACCGACGGCGGCGCCTCGATCTGCACCACGAGATCGACCGCGCCCATGTCGATGCCCAGTTCCAGGCTGGAGGTCGCCACCACCGCCGGCAGCCGCCCCGACTTCAGCGCCTCCTCGATCTGCTTCCGTTCCTCCCGCGACACGCTGCCGTGATGCGCCCGCGCGACGACCGGCGCCGCCCCCTGTGCGACCGGCGACTGCGCCATGATCGCCGCGGGCATCCCCTCCGTCCGGGCGGTTCCAACCCCTTTTCCGGTACGCCCTCCGTCGGCCGATCCCGGCACCCGGCCGTCGCCGCCGCCTCTCTGTTCCTGCTCGCCGTCCGCCTCGCCGCCCGGGGACCCCCCGCCCTCGTGGCCGCTTTCGATCACCGGCGGCACCGCGCGTTCGGCCGCCAGCTCGTTGATCCGGGCGCAGAGCCGCTCCGCCCCGCGCCGGGAGTTGGTGAACACGATCGTCGACCGGTGCGCCTCGATCAGGTCGAGCACCCGCTCCTCGACCGCCGGCCAGATCGACGGCGTGTGCCGCCCGCCGCCCGGATCGTCGGCGCCCGGATCGGGCCGCTCGTCGAGCCGTGTCATGTCCTCCACCGGGACCTCGACCGTCACCTCGATCGTCTTCGCCGTCGGCGGGCGCACGATCTCGACCTGCCGCGTCCCGCCGAGGAACCGGGCGGTCTCCTCGATCGGCCGCACGGTGGCGGAGAGCCCGATCCGCTGCGCCGGCGTCGCGAGCAGCGCGTCCAGCCGCTCCAGCGACAGGGCCAGGTGGGCGCCCCGCTTGGTGGCCGCGACGGCGTGCACCTCGTCGAGGATCACCGTCTCGACGCCGCGCAGCGACTCCCGCGCCGCCGAGGTGAGCAGCAGGAACAGCGACTCCGGCGTGGTGATCAGGATGTCCGGCGGGGTGCGTGCGAACGCCCGTCGTTCCTCGGCCGGGGTATCGCCCGTACGCATGGAGACGGTGACATCCGGAGGCGGCAGTCCCAGCCTGCCCGACGCCTGGCGGATGCCGGTGAGCGGAGCTCGCAGATTGCGCTCCACATCGACGGCGAGCGCCTTCAGCGGACTGACGTAGAGCACCCGGCAGCGGTGTCTCGGCTGCTCGGGCAGGGGCTCGCGGGCGAGCTTGTCGAGCGACCAGAGGAACGCGGCCAGCGTCTTGCCGGATCCGGTGGGCGCCACGACCAGCGCGTTGCGGCCCGCGCCGACCGCCCGCCACGCGCCCTCCTGAGCGGCGGTGGGCGCGGCGAAGGCGGCCGTGAACCACTCCCGGGTGGCCGGACCGAACTTCTCGAGCACCTCTCGCACGCCGTCCATCCTCTCTCCGGGGTACGACAGAAATCCGCGCCGAGGCCCACGCGGGACCAGGGTGATCGTCGTTCCGCGGGCGGTCTGTGCCTGATTATCCTGATACCCGACGTGATGGGTGGGTGTGCCGATGGCGGTCAGGCAGATGCTCGTCGACAGCCGGTACCGGCTGCTGGAACCGGTCGGCGCCGGTGGAATGGGGCGCGTCTGGCTGGCGCGCGACGAGATGCTCGACAGGGACGTCGCGATCAAGGAGATCGTCCCGCCGGACTGGATGAGCGGTCCGGAGAAGGACCGGCTCCGCGAGCGGACGTTGCGGGAGGCCCGCAGCGCCGCCCGCCTGACCCATCCGAACGTGGTCCGGATCTACGACGTGTTGCACGCCGAGGGCCTGTCCTGGATCGTGATGGAGTACATCCCGTCCCGATCCCTGTACCAGGTGCTGACCGCGGCGGGCCCGTACCCGCCCGCCGAGGCCGCCCGCATCGGCCTGGCGGTGCTCGACGCGCTGACCGCCGCGCACCGGGCCGGCGTCCTGCATCGCGACGTGAAGCCCCACAACGTCCTGATCGCCCGCGACGGCCGTGTGGTCCTGACCGATTTCGGCCTGGCCACCTTCGTCGGCGACGGTGCCATCACCACGCCCGGCCTGATCGTCGGCTCCCCGCAGTACGTCTCCCCGGAGCGGGCCCGCGACGGCGCGTCCACGGTGGAGTCCGACCTGTGGTCCCTCGGCGCGACCCTCTACGCCGCCGTCGAGGGCCAGTCCCCCTACGCCCGCGACAGCGCCTTGGCCACCCTGTCCGCCCTGGCCACCGACCCTCCGGACCCGCCGTCGCGAGCCGGCCCCCTGCGCCCCGTCCTCAACGGCCTTCTCCGGTACGACCCACGCAGCCGCCTCACCGCGACCGAGGTCCACCACCGCCTCACGATGATCCTCGAATCCCCCGGCACCCCGTCCGCGCCTCCGCTCTCGTCCGAGCCTCCGCTCTCGTCCGAGCCCCCGGCCGTTCCAGAGCCGCTTGCGCCGCCCACTCCATCGCCGGTACCGACTTCATCCGCACCGGCCGCTTCATCGGCGCCGTCTGTTTCGCCTGCGTCATCCGCGCCGCCCGCTTCGTCGACGTCCCCCGTCCCGCCCGCTTCGTCGACGTCCCCCGTCCCGCTTGTCCCGGTCGTCCCCGCCGGCCGCACCTCCGCTTCGGTTTCCTCGCGCCCGGCTCCCACCCCCGCCGGCGCTTCCCCCGTCGCCGCTGGTCAGGATCCCGTCGGCGCGGCCCCTGTCGTCTCGGCCCGGGCTTCGGTCAAGCCGATCACGCCAGCCGGCGAGCCACCGCCCTCGGCGGACCCTCCCGCACCAAAGGCACCTCCTCCCGTGACCGATTCCGATTGCCCCGCCCAACCTCGCCCGTCCAAGCCGTCGAAACCCTCACCGGCACTTGTGGCCGATTCCGGCCGCACTGTTCCGGCTCCATCCCGGACTCCGGCCCTGGCCCCGGCATCGACCTCAGCTCGAGTCCCGGCCCCTCCTTCGGCTCCGGCCTCTCCTTCGGCTCCGGCCTCCGCCGACCGTGCTCCGGCCTCCGCCGACCGTGCTCCGGCCTCCGGGCGGACCGAGGCCTCGAAGTCCCGCCCGAACCGTTCCCCGAACGCCGCCGGGCATCCCGCGGGCACCCCGTCCATGCGCCGCGGCAACCAGGCCCTCCACCCGATCCCGACGCCGCGCACGCCCGTCTCCGGCCCGCCGTCCCCGGCCCGCACGGCGCGCCGTCTCTTCCCCCGCCCGCGAGCAGGGCGGCACTCCGACCGGCCGGAGACCCCACCGGCGACCCGGTACACCCGGCGGATCCGCTTCGTCATCGCGGGACTCCTCGTCCTGCTGATCGGCGTCCTGGCGGCCGGTTACCTGATCCACCGTGACGACTCCGAACCCCGGGTGCTCGTGCCCTCGGCCACCCCACGGGCATCCCTCGCCCGTGCCTCACCGTCGTCGTCCACCGTCGCCCGGCCCGGCGGCTTCTCGCCGATCGCCTGTGACGCACCCCCTCCGCGTACCGCCCCGGTCACCCCGAAGCCCGGTTCCGCCCGCGGTGTCAACGGCTGGACCCTGCAGGCCGGCTGGTCCTACTTCAACGACGGCTCCGGCTTCCACCTCGCCGTCCCGGACGGCTGGACCTACCACCGAACCGGCACCACCTACTGCTTCCACGACCCGGCCGGCACCCGGGTCCTGAGCCTGGACCTGGGCCGGAAGCCCGCCGCCGACCCGCTCACCGCCTGCCGAACCGAGGAGCGGCGCCTGCGCCGCACCGGCCTGGTACGCGCCTACGAGCGCACCGGCCTGACCCGGGTCCGCATCATCCACAAGGCCGCCGACTGGGATTACCGTTACCGCACCCCGGCCGGCGCACCCCGCCGCACCACCACCCGCTGGTTCGTCACCGACGGCCGCGCCTTCGCCCTCGGCTGGTCCACTCCGGAGGTCATCTGGGCCACCGAGACGAGCAGGATCCAGATGATCCGGAACACCTTCTACGCCGTCCGCTCCACCTCACCCACCCGCCCGGGCTAGAACCCGGCCACGAAGTCAAGCGTCGCCTGTGTCGACGAACCCATTCGAGCAATCGACACTCGCGCGATCCGGACAGCGCAGCGTGACCAGCGGGAACACGATCTATTGGCGAGGGA
This sequence comes from Actinoplanes sp. NPDC051851, assembly GCF_040681165.1. Classification (NCBI taxonomy): domain Bacteria; kingdom Bacillati; phylum Actinomycetota; class Actinomycetes; order Micromonosporales; family Micromonosporaceae; genus Actinoplanes; species Actinoplanes sp. NPDC051851. The sequence goes on from NZ_JBFAYF010000023.1 coordinate 40,869, forward strand.
TGCCTGGCGAGCACCGGGCAGGTTCGAAGCCGTGCTCCCCGGCAGTTCCGGCGGCCCCGGCCATCGGGTGCTCGCCGGTCCGCTGACGCCCGCCGGTCCGCTGACGCTTGCCGGTCCGTTGGTGCTCGCCGGTCAGCTGACGCTCGCCGTGGCCAGCTTGATGCCGAAGCCGACGAACAGTGCCCCCATCCCCGTCGCCCCGGCTGCGGCCAGCCGTCGCCGGGCCTGGAACTGTCCGGCCAGGAAGCGCCCGCCGAAGATCAGTGCGGTCAGGTACAGCATGCTGAAGAACTGCGCCACCGCCCCGAGGATCAGGAACGACACGGCCGGATGCGCGTACCCGGGTTGCACGAACTGGATGAAGAACGAAATGAAGAAGAGGATCGCCTTCGGGTTGAGCATGCTGACCACGAGTGCCCGCCGGAACGGCCGCTGCATCCCCGGTGGTTCCTGCTCGACGATCGGAGTGGCCGTCACGTCGGCACGGCTGCGCCACTTCCCCCAGGCGCTGCGGATGATGTTGATCCCGATCCAGCCCAGGTAGACCGCGCCGGCCCACTTCAGCGCCGTGAACAACGGCGGATACGCGTGCAGCAGCGAGGCCACCCCGGTCGCGGAGAGCGTCATCAGCACCATGTCGCCGAGGAACACTCCGGCCGCGGCCTCGTAGCCGGTCCGCACGCCCCGGCGCGCGCCCACCGTGAGTACGAAGATGGAGTTCGGGCCGGGCAGGAGGACGATGGCCACCACGCCGAGCACGTACGTCCAGAAGTCAGTGATGCCCAGCACGGGTCATCCTTTCCCGGATCGAAGTCGGAAGGAGATCATCCGGCAGCCAGGCGTTCCCGCAGGCGCCGGGCGGCGGCGGGCCACTCGTCGGCCATCATGGCGAAGAGCACCGTGTCCCGCCAGGTCCCGTCGGGCCGGAGGCGCTGCCGCCGGATCAGCCCGTCCCGGCTCGCGCCCAGCCGGGCGATCGCGTTCTGGGAGCGCTCGTTGCGAACGTCCGTATACCAGAACACGCGCTCCGCGCCGAGCGTCTCGAACGCCCGCTCCAGCAGGAGCAGTTTGGCCTCGGTGTTGACACCGGTCCGCCACCACTTCCGGCCGACCATGGTGTGCCCGATCGCGGCCGACCGCCGATCGGCGTCGATGTCGTGATACGTGGTCATCCCGATCACCGCGCCGGTCACCGGGTCGACCTGGGCCCACGCGGCGCGGTCGCCCTGCCACTGGCCGCGGAGCACGTCGGCGATCATCGCGGCCACACCCTCCACCCCGGTCGGCTGGGTGATCGGGATGTGCCGCCACACCTCCGCGTCGTCCAGCGCCTCGAACAGCTCCCCGGCGTGCCCGGGGGTCAGCGGCTCCAGGCGGACGTGCCGTCCCTCCAACACCACCGGGTCCGTCCAGTGCGAACCCGGCCGCCCGGGTAGGTAGGCCGGGGGAGCGGCGGCGACACCCCGTTCGGTCTCGGGCGGGCCGGCGACGACCTTGAGTGGCAGCACCCCGGCCCAGTGCGGCAGCGCGTGGTCCTCCGGCTCGTCGAGCACCCCGCCGGAGCGGGTGCGGACCGAGACCTCGACCAGCGGTAGTGCCAGCACGCTGGTCTGCGCCATCTCCTGCTTGGTCGGCGGGCGGCTGTCCGCGGCCCGGCCGGCGCCCACCTTCTCCACCAGGGCGTGCATGGCGCGCTCCTTCTCCGCCGGGTCGGTGACCGGGCGGGCGACACCGTGCGCGACCACCGAGCGGTAGTTGGCGCTGTGGTCGAACTGGGATCGCGCGTAGACCAGCCCGTCGATCAGCGTCACGCTCACGCACACCCGGACACCGTCGCCGCGCCCGGCCAGTGCCACCCGCGCACCGGTGGAGCCGTGCAGGTAGAGCGTGTCGCCGACGCGGGCGTGCAGGGTCGGCAGCACCCGGGGCTCCCCGTCCACCACGAAGGCGACCGCGCAGTCGAAGGCCTCGTCGAGGACGGCGTGCGCCGCGGCCCTGTCGTAGTGCATCCGGTCGCGGTACCGCGTGGCGGTGGTGCGGCCGGTCGCGGTGTAGACGTCGGTCATCAGGGCCTCCCCGTTTCGGCGATCCGACTTGCGATCGAGTCTGTGCTAGTACAGACTCTCTCTTGTGTCAGCACAGTATCAGGTCTCCGGTGAGACCGCCGCCGCGATTTCCGCCAGCATCGAGAGCGGCATCGTCCGAGGTGACTGGGTCACCGGCGCCGCGCTTCCCTCGGTGCGGGTGCTGGCCGGATCCCTCCACGTCAGCCCCGCCACGGTCGCGAAGGCATATCAGGATCTGCGGCAGCGCGGTGTCGTGGAGACCGAGGGCCGCCGGGGGACCAGGGTGCGTTCCCGGCCCGCGGTGGAGGTCTCCCGCTCCGCGCTGTTCCCGCCGGTGCCGAGTGGCCTGCTGGACCTCTCGGCGGGTGAGCCCGACCTGAGCCTGCTCCCGCCGCTCGGCAAGCTGCTCCACGCCCTCGCCGAGGAGATCGGCCACCCGGTCGGCTACTCCTCCGCGGGCACGATGCCGGAGCTGGCCGAGGCCGCGCGTGCCCGGCTGACCGCTCAGGGCATCCCGGTCGGCGACGCGTCGATCACCCTCACCGCCGGCGCGCTCGACTCGATCGAGCGCCTGCTCACCGCCCACCTGCGCCCGGGTGACGCGGTCGCGGTCGAGGATCCAGGCTGGGCCAACGTCTTCGACCTGGCGGCCGCGCTGGGCCTGCGCACCCTGCCGTTCGCCGTGGACGAGGAGGGCCCCGATCCCGAGTCTCTCGCGGCCGCTCTGCAGGCCGGCGCGCGCGCCGTCGTGATCACCGTGCGCGCGCAGAATCCGACGGGCGCCGCGGTCAGCGAGGCCCGGGCCGCCGTTCTGCGCGAGCTCCTCGCCGCCTGGCCCGACGTCCTGCTGGTGGAGGACGATCATGCCGCCGAGCTTGCCGAGGATTCGCCGCACTGCATCGGCCGGGTGACCCGGTGGTGGGCCTTCGTCCGGTCCGCGTCCAAGCCGTTCGGCCCCGACCTGCGCGTCGCCGTCCTGGCCGGCGACGAGACCAGCGTCTCCCGGGTGGCCGGCCGGATGCGGCTCGGCATGGGCTGGGTCTCCACCGTCTCCCAGCGCCTGCTCCTGCACCTCTGGCGGGATCCCGAGGTCGCCGCGCTCGTCGAGCATGCGGCCGGCTCCTATGGTCACCGGCGCCGTGCTCTCCTGTCCGCCCTGCGGGCGCAGGGCGTTCCCGCCACCGGCAGGACCGGGATCAACGTCTGGGTCGAGGTCCCCGACGAGACTCGCGCCATCGCCACGCTTCGCGATTCCGGGTACGCGGTGGCTCCCGGCTCTCTGTTCCGGGCCTCCTCTCCACCCGGTGTCCGGATCACGGTCAGCCCTCTCGACGACGACTCCATCCCACCCCTCGCCGCTGCCGTCGCCACCGCCGTCAACCCTCCGTCACCGACCACCTCAGTGCGATGACCACCGCCCACACCCGCCCCACCCGCCCACTGCTTTGTGACCATCAATCCGGTGGCGGTGGCGGTGGCGGTGGCGGTGGCGGTGGCGGTGGCGGTGGCGGTGGCGGTGGCGGTGGCGTCATCCGTGTGGGTGGGGTGGTGGGCGGGCCGGGTGGGGGCGCGGGTAGAACGGGGGGATGCCATCGACCGAGGCGCCGCCCGGCGCGAAACGCTGGGTACCGCCGCATCCGCAGAGTATCGAGGAACTCAAGAGTGCCGCCGCCGACTGTCACGGCTGTGAGCTCTACGAGGACGCCACCCAGACGGTGTTCGGGAGAGGGGCGCCGCGCGCGCGGATGGTGTTCGTCGGGGAGCAGCCCGGTGACGTGGAGGATCAGCGTGGGCTGCCGTTCGTCGGGCCTGCCGGGCGGCTGTTGCGGGAGGCGGTGGACGACGCCGGGATCGATCCGGGTGACCTCTACATTACGAACTCGGTGAAGCACTTCCGCTTCGAGCTGCGCGGGCGGCGCCGGGTCCACCAGACGCCGGGGCCGGCGCACATCGCGTCCTGCCGGCCGTGGCTGGTCGCCGAGTTCGCGCTGCTGCAGCCGGAGCTCGTGGTCCTGCTCGGTGCCACGGCGGGGAAGGCGCTGATCGGGCCGTCGTTCCGGGTGACCCAGCAGCGTGGGCGGCTCATGCCGTGGCCCGCGTCGGCACAGCACCCGGAGGACTTCCCGGTGGCGCAGATCCAGGCTCTGGCGACCATCCATCCCTCGGCGGTGCTGCGTGCGGACGACCGCGATACCGCGTACCGCGGGCTCGTGGACGACCTGAAAGTCGCGGCGGCGGCGATCGCGAACTGAGACCTCGCGGATCGTGACGGCGGCGTGGCGGCGCCGCCGTGGCGGATCAGGTCGATTCCCGCCCGCCCGGTCGGAAGCGCCCCGCCCGGCCGGAAGCACCTCGCCGGAGCGCCCGGCTGGAAGCACGGTGCCCGGCTGGAAGCATCTTGCCGGAGCGCCCTGCTGGAAGCGCCGTGCCAGAGGTCACACCGCGAAGTTCGGCGTTTCCCGGAGCGATAGGCGGCGGGTGTGCTGGGTACGCTCGTTTCGTGCGATTGACCGACTTCTGGGAGCGCCTGGAGCAGGCGTTCGGTTCCGTCTACGCCCGCAGTATCGCGGCCGATCACGCCTTCTCGGCGCTCGGTGGGCGCACTATCGACCAAGCCATTGCGCAGGGTGTCGAAACGGCTACCATCTGGCGCGCTGTCGTGGCCGCGTACCCCGATCGGGTGCCCTCGAAGCTGCATTGACGCGATTTTCGTACGCTTGTTCTGGCGTGTCGCTCGATCGTCGTACAGGTGTTCGGCTATTCTCCACAACGGCTTGGTCATCCACAGGCCGCGGTGGGGTGGAGGATTTTTGTCGTACCCACCGCATACCGTGTCGGCCGTGGTGAACAAAAGCTCTTCGGCGAAGAACGCGAAGTCGACTACAGGGGTGGCGGCAATGGTGGCAGGACCGGACCGGGAAAAGGCGCTCGAACTGGCGCTGGCACAGATCGACAAGCAGTTCGGCAAGGGCTCCGTGATGCGGCTCGGAGAGCGGCCGGTCGTGCAGACCGCCGTCATCCCGACCAGCTCCATCGCGCTGGACGTGGCCCTCGGCGTCGGTGGCCTGCCGCGTGGCCGGGTCATCGAGGTCTACGGGCCGGAGTCCAGCGGTAAGACCACCGTCGCGCTGCACGCGGTGGCCAACGCGCAGAAGGCCGGCGGCACCGCGGCGTTCATCGACGCCGAGCACGCCCTCGACCCGGAGTACGCGCGTGCCCTCGGCGTGGACACCGACGCCCTGCTGGTCTCCCAGCCGGACACCGGTGAGCAGGCGCTCGAGATCGCGGACATGCTGATCCGCTCCGGCGCGATCGACGTCATCGTCATCGACTCGGTGGCCGCCCTGGTGCCGCGCGCCGAGATCGAGGGCGAGATGGGCGACAGCCACGTCGGTCTGCAGGCCCGGCTGATGAGCCAGGCGCTCCGGAAGATCACCGGCGTGCTCAACAACACCGGCACCACCGCGATCTTCATCAACCAGCTGCGCGAGAAGATCGGCGTCATGTTCGGCTCGCCGGAGACCACGACCGGTGGTCGCGCGCTGAAGTTCTACGCGTCGGTCCGGCTCGACATCCGCCGCATCGAGGCCCTGAAGGACGGCACCGACGTCGTCGGTAACCGTACGCGGGTCAAGGTCGTGAAGAACAAGGTCGCGGCCCCGTTCAAGCAGGCCGAGTTCGACATCATGTACGGCAAGGGCATCTCGCGGGAGGGCTCGCTGATCGACGTCGGCGTCGAGCAGAGCATCATCCGCAAGTCCGGCGCCTGGTACACGTACGACGGGGACCAGCTCGGCCAGGGCAAGGAGAAGGCGCGCGAGTTCCTCAAGGAGAACCCGGACGTCGCCGCCGAGATCGAGAAGAAGATCCTGGAGAAGCTCGGCGTCGGCCAGACCGCCGGTGACGCCGCGGGTGGCCCCGAGCTGCCGCCGGTCGACTTCTGATCCGGTAACCCGCGATGGCCGGACGACGTGGTGCACGGTCCGGGCGCGGATGGGATGCCATCCCGCCCCGGCCCGTGCCCGACCGCGCTCCCGATACGGATGGTTCGGGGGAGAGCCGGCTCGTGCCCGGCCGCGCCCCTGACACCGACGGTTCGGGGGAGAGCCGGGGTGAGCGGCAGCCACGGCAGAGTGAGCCGGAGCGGGCACGGGAGATCTGTCTGCGGCAGCTCGCCGTGCGGCCGCGGACCCGGGCCGAGCTCGCCAAGGCGCTGGCCCGCAAGGAGATCTCCGATGAGGTGATCGCCGAGGTCCTCGACCGGTATGACGAGGTCGGGATCATCGATGACGCGGCGTTCGCGCGAGCCTGGGTGTCGAGCCGGCACCACGGGCGGGGGCTGGCCCGGCGGGCGCTCGCGAACGAGCTGCGGCAGCGCGGTGTGGACGCTGAGGTGGCGAGCGAGGCGCTGGAGACGGTCGACGAGGACGCGGAGGCGGAGACCGCCCGGGCGCTCGTCGATCGCAAGCTGCGGACCGCCACCGGTACGCCCGATCAGGTGTTCCGCCGGCTCGTGGGCATGCTCGCGCGGAAGGGCTACCCGGCGGGGGTGGCGATCCGCGCGGTCAAGGACGCGCTGGCGGCCCGCGACGAGGAGGCGGCGGCGTTCGCCGACGCCATCGATCCGGACGCGCTGGCCGACGAAGCGAACCTCTGACGAGACCGCCCGGTCGGTGGACACCCGGCGAGGTGAATGTCGGGACGGGCGGACGGCGCGGCACGCTGCCGAGAGTCCGCGGTGGGAGTCCGCGGCGAGAGTCCGCGGTGGGAACGTGCGGCGAGAGTCCGCGGTGGGAACGTGCGGCGCGCGCGGTGGAGAGAACGACGCCGAGAGCGCGGCCGAGAGTGCTGCGTCCCGCGATCGAGGTGGAAGACGGACAGCGTGTCCACCGAGCCGGGTCCGCGCCGGATAGACCTCACAGGAGAGCGTTCCTCGGAGGCGGGCGCGGAGAGGGCCGGAGCGACGTTGGTGAAACGAAGGTGACGCCGGGTGATGGCAGGCGGATACCGAGGGGCGATGACCGGGAGAGCCGGGAATCGTTCGGGACCGGCTGTGCGCGAGGTGGCCACGGTGGGTGGAGAACCGGGCCGGGTTCAGCGCATTCACAGCGGCATTGGTGCCAGTCTTGGCTGATCGCGCCGATATAGTCCTGATGTGAGGAAAGCTGCGGCGGTCGCCCAATCTGCCGAAACGCCCGATGCGGGTGGTGGATCGGCGACGGGTGCGAGCATCGTCACGCTGAGTGTGCCGTCCGGTCGGGTGGTCGCGGGCTGTGCGGGTGGTCGTCGCCGATGCGACAGCCGTGCGGGGGGTCACTCGGAGCGGTCGCGCGGGGGTGTTCGAAGTGGCGATCATCCCGGCACGTCGGAAATATCCGGGCGAGTTCGTGAGCTGGGCGTAAGGGGTCCTGTGCCGTACGTCCTATCCGCTGCCGAATCATGAGTCCTTGACCGAAGCGGTACTCGCGACCTAGCCTCGCGTTACACAAGGTTTGTTCGACCATCGCATGCAACACACACAACATAGATCGCATCACATTACGGCATCACTTGTCGGGGTCTGCTCCGGTTCGTGAGGCCTCCGCCGACCGCATGACCGCGCGGTCGGTGTCGGGAACACCGGCGGTCAACCCCACAACTACACACACTCTGATCCGAGCCATCAGCAGCCGACCCGGGGGCGGGAAGCGGCAGTGTCTCGAGCGATGAATCGTTCAAGGCGATGTCACAGTCCGTTGATATTGGGGAAGCGGCTCCGGCCACGGTGACGCGGCGCGACTCCCGCACGACGGGCGCCGGATCGAGCGAGCCCGTAACAGCCGGGCACGCGGGGATCGATCCGGTGACGGCACGGGTTTCGGTGACGGCAGAGGTTCCGATCGGCGACGTTCGCCGGATGGGCGGGACCGGGCCGTGACCGGAGCACTCCGGTGGGCCGGGGACCATCCCCGGCGATCCGGGAACGTGCACAGCCGATCCGGGCGTCCGGCGCCCGCCGGTACGTGACGGCGGCGGCGCGACGTTCCGGTCGCATACCCGGACCGGGGCGAATGCCAAGGTCGGGACGGTGCCGCGTACCCGGAGGCGCGGTCCGCTCCGCGGCGCGTGCGTGAGCGCTCTCCCGAGTACGCCGAGCGCGTGTACGCCGAGCGCGTATGCGTGAGGTGCGGCGTACGTGAGAAGGCGCGGCGCGGGCGAAGCCCAGCCGGAGCGACCCCGGACGGCCCGGTGGAAGCCCACCGAGCCGGACCGGGACGGCCCGCGGCACCGACCGGAACGCCGGGAACACAGCGACCGGGAGGCCGGGAGCGAGGCGCGGCGACCGGAATGCCGGGAGCGGCGCGAACCGCGGAACGTGCGAAACGGCGATGAGCCGGGAGGCCCGGAGCGCGGAACGGTCGCGAGCCGGGAGGCCCGGGACGCGGAACGGTCGCGAGCCGGGGAGCCCGGGACGCGGAACGGTCGCGAGTCCGGGGGTCCCGGAGCGCCGGACCGGGGAAGCGTGAGGATCGGGAAGAGGCGGCAACCGGCCGCGCCGAGAGGCGAAGCTGGTAGCCGGAGCGAAGCCGGAAGGTGGAGCGTGTGAGCCCGGGGTCCGGTGCCGCCTGCGGTCATCTGCCTTGGTCGGGCATCCCAGCAGAGATGCCCGCGCGCGTGCACACCGCGCCGGCGGCGAAGGGAGACGCGGCGAGATGACCCCCTGGATCTGGGTGCTCGTGATAGCGATCGTCGTGCTCGCCGCGACGGTGGTCACCGGGATGCTCCTCGGGGCCCGGGCGCTGCGCCGCCTCAGCGACGATCGGCAGGTCGCGCAGGAACGCCGCGAGCAGGAGGTCGGCGACGCGCAGGCCAAGGTCGAGCACGCGAACGCCAAGGCCGCGTCGGTACGCGCGGAGGCCGCGGCGGCGAAGGCCGAGGCGGCGGCGGCCCGCGCCGAGGCCCGCCGGGTGCTGGAGAACGCGCACAGCGAGGCCGACACCGTCCTGGAGCACGCGCACCGGCAGGCCGAGTCCGACGCCGAGCAGGTGCGCACCGCGGCCCGGCGCTCCGGCGAGCGGGAGATCGCGCTGCTCAACGCCACGGTGAAGGAGCAGTCCGCGGAGGTGGAGCGCCGCGCGGCCCGGATCGACGAGCGGGAGCGGCTGCACTCCGAGGAGGTCGAGCGCCTGGTCGAGCGGGAGCGCCGGCTCGGTTCGCTGGAAGCCGAGTTGATCAAGCGGGAGACGAGCCTTAAAAGCCGAGAAATCGCGATAAAAGAGGCGGAAGACACGAAGCACCGCGAGCTCGAGCGTATCGCCGGGCTCACCGTCGAGACGGCCCGGAGCGAGCTGATCGAGTCGATCGAGGGGCAGGCGAAGCGGGAGGCCGCGATCCTGATCCGGGACATCGAGCAGGACGCGCGGAGCACCGCGGACACCCGGGCCCGGCACATCGTGGTCGACGCCATCCAGCGGATCGCCAGCGAGCAGACCGCGGAGAGCGTGGTCAGCGTGCTGCACCTGCCGAGCGACGAGATGAAGGGCCGGATCATCGGGCGCGAGGGCCGCAACATCCGGGCCTTCGAGTCGACCACCGGGGTCAACCTGATCATCGACGACACCCCGGAGGCGGTCCTGCTCTCCTGCTTCGACCCGGTACGCCGGGAGGTCGGCCGCCTGACCCTGGAGAAGCTGGTCCTGGACGGCCGGATCCACCCGCACCGGATCGAGGAGGTCTTCGACAGCGCCAAGAACGAGGTCGAGCGGCTCTGCGACCGGGCGGCCGAGGAGGCGCTGGTCGACGTCGGGATCACCAACATCCACCCGGAGCTGATGAAGCTGCTCGGCCGGCTGCGGTATCGCACGAGCTACGGGCAGAACGTGCTGAAACACCTGGTCGAGACCGCACACATCGCCGGGATCATGGCGGCCGAGCTCGGGCTGGACGTGCCGATCATGAAGCGGGCGGCGTTCCTGCACGACATCGGGAAGGCGCTCACCCACGAGGTGGAGGGGAGCCACGCGCTGATCGGCGCGGACGTGGCCCGCAAGTACGGCGAGCACGAGGAGATCGTGCACGCGATCGAGGCGCACCACAACGAGGTGCCGCCGCAGACCATCGAGGCGGTGCTCACCCAGGCGTCGGACGCGTGCTCGGGAGGACGCCCGGGGGCCCGGCGGGAGAGTCTCGAGGCGTACGTGAAGAGGCTGGAACGCATCGAGGAGATCGCCGGCGGCAAGATCGGGGTGGAGAAGGTCTTCGCGATGCAGGCCGGCCGGGAGATCAGGGTGATGGTCCGGCCGGACGACATCGACGACATCGGGGCGGCGGTGCTGGCCCGGGACGTGGCGAAGCAGATCGAGGAGGAACTGACCTATCCCGGTCAGATCCGCGTGACCGTGGTGCGGGAGTCCCGGGTCACCGAGCTCGCACGTTGAGCCTTCGCTGCAGCCACCAGGCGAAGACCGACAGCAGGCCGCAGATGCTGATGTAGATCGCCGCGATGATCAGATAGGCCGGGACGTACGGGAGACCGAACGACAGCCGGCCACCGATCGTCTTCCCCACGGTCAGCAGCTCGGGGTAGGTGATGATGAAGCCCAGCGCGGTGTCCTTCAGCAGCACCACGAGCTGGCTGACGATCGCCGGGAGCATCGCCCGGAACGCCTGCGGCAGCAGGATCAGCCGCATCACCTGGTTCTTCCGCATGCCGATCGCGTACGCCGCCTCCGCCTGCCCACGGGCCACCGCGTTGATCCCGGCCCGGAAGATCTCCGCGAGCACCGAGCCGTTGTAGAGCGTCAGCCCGATCACGAGTGCCCACAGCTTCTCGATCGACCAGCCGTACTGCAGCGGCACGTAGTACCCGAAGAAGATCAGGATGAGCAGCGGGATGGCCCGGAACAGCTCGACCACCCAGGTGGCCGGCGCCCGCAGGACCGCGTGGTCGCTGAGCCGACCGGTCGCGAAGACCGCGCCGAAGAGCAGCGCGAACACGGCCGCGAGCCCGGCCGCCTTGAGCGTGGCGAGCAGGCCGTTCACCAGCTCCATCTGGACGGCCTTGTACTTGAACTGGTCCCAGCGACGGGCCTCGAACTGGCCGGTCTGCACGAACCGGTAGATCACGAAGGCGATCAGCGCCAGGATCGCCACGGTGGCGAGCACGCCGATGATCGTGTTGCGCCGGCGCCCGCGGGGGCCGGGCAGGTCGTAGAGCACCGTCATCGCGCGACCGCCCACTTGCGTTCGAGGAGCCGCTGCAGCAGCACCAGGGGAGTGATCAGGATCAGGAAGCCGATGGTGATCCAGAGCAGCACATAGAACTGCGGCTCACCGAGCTCCGCCATGTACGCCGGGATCGCCCCCGCCTCCAGCACCGAGAAGCCGGCCGCGATGGTGGTGTTCTTCAGCATCGCGATCATGACGCTCATCAGCGGCGGGACCATCGCGCGTAGCGCCTGCGGGAGGATCACCTGGCCGAGTACCTGGTCGAAGGTCATGCCCAGCGCGCGGGCCGCCTCGGCCTGGCCGGGCGCCACCGTGTTGACGCCGGCCCGCACCACCTCGCAGACGAACGCCGCGGTGTAGACCGTGACCGCGATGCAGGCGCTGGGGAAGTAGTCGATGTTCACGTCGAGCTTCGGGACGGCGAAGACCAGGAACGCGAAGACCAGCGTGAGCGGGGTGTTGCGCACGACGTTCACGTACGCGGCCCCGAACCAGCGCAGCGCGGGGATCGGCGAGACCCGGAACGCGCCGAGCAGGGTGCCCAGCAGCAGGCTGCCCACCGCGCCGACCAGGAAGAGCTTCACGGTGTTCGCGAAGCCGGTGCCGAAGAGGTCGGTGTGATCCGTCAATACCTTCAGGAAATCCGTCATTCCCCGTCCTTCGTACCCGGGCCGGCGAGTGAGCCGGCCCTACCCGGACCGGCGAGTGAGTCGGCCGGCACCCCGGTCACCCGGGATGCCGGCCGAAGCGGTGTGGATCAGTAGCGCTCGAGGGCCGGTGCGGTGGCCGTCGCGCCGGACTTGCCGAGCGTCTCGTCGTAGATCTTCTGCCAGGTGCCGTCCTTGAAGGAGGCCTCCAGCGCGTCGTTGACGTAGTCGCGCAGCGCCTTGTCGTCGTGCGGCAGGCCGATGCCGTACTTCTCCTCGCTGAACGGCGCGCCGACCACCTTCAGGTCGTCGGGGCTGATCGCCGCGTAGCCCTTGAGGATGGCGTCGTCCGTGGTGACCGCGTCGACCTTCTCGTCGAGCAGCTGCGAGACGCACTCGGAGTAGGTCTTGAATTCGACGATGTTCTCGGGCTCGGTCAGGCCCTGGTCCCGGACGTTCTGGATCGGGGTGGAGCCGGTGGCCGAGCAGACCTTCTTACCCTTGAGGGTGTCCTTGCCGGTGATCGAGGTGTCGTCCTTGCGGACCAGCAGGTCCTGGCCGGCGATGAAGTACGGCCCGGCGAAGGCGACGTCCGCCTTGCGCTTGTCGGTGATCGAGTACGTACCGACGTAGTAGTCGATCTCGCCACCCTTGATCGCCGTCTCCCGGTTGGCCGACGGGATCTCCTTGTACTGGATCTTCGCCGGGTCGACGCCCAGCTTGGACGCGATGTACTGGGCGATCTCGATGTCGAAGCCGCACCGGGCGCCGGTGGCGTCCTTGTAGCCGAGGTTCGGCTGGTCGAACTTGACGCCGACGTTGACCGTGCCGGCCGACTTGATCTTGTCGAAGGTGGTGCTGCCGGTGATCGCCGCCTTGGTGTCCGGAGTGAACGTGACACCCGACGCCGAGCAGGTGTCCGAGATCGGGGCGGCACTGCCGTCCCCGCCGCTCGGCGTGGGGGTCCCCTCCTCGCCGCATGCGGTCAGCGTGAAAGCGAACGCCGCCGCGGTCGCCAGTACCGCAACCCGCTTCATGCCCATGATCAACTCTCTCCTCTACTTCGGTGTAACCCGGGGGATGTGATGTGGGGGCCTTGTGGGGTTCAGTGAGTCAGGATCTTGGAAAGGAAGTCGCGGGCCCGCTCGGTCTTCGGGTTCGCGAAGAACTCGGCGGGCGGCGCCTCCTCGACCAGCTGGCCGTCGGCCATGAAGACCACCCGGTTCGCCGCGTGCCGGGCGAAGCCCATCTCGTGGGTGACCACGACCATGGTCATCCCCTCGCTCGCCAGCGAGGTCATCACCTCGAGCACCTCGCCGACCATCTCCGGGTCGAGCGCGCTGGTCGGCTCGTCGAAGAGCATCGCCTTGGGCCGCATGGCCAGCGCACGGGCGATCGCCACGCGCTGCTGCTGCCCGCCGGAGAGCTGTGCCGGGTACTTGTCCGCCTGGCTGGCGATGCCGACCCGCTCCAGCAGGGACATCGCCCGGTCGCGGACCTCGGCCGGCTTCTCCCGGCGGACCTTGATCGGGCCGAGCATCACGTTCTGCAGGATGGTCTTGTGCGCGAAGAGGTTGAACGACTGGAACACCATGCCGACCTCGCTGCGCAGCCGGGCCAGGGCGCGTCCCTCGGCCGGCAGTGACTGCCCGTCGAAGGTGATCGTGCCGGAGTCGATCGGCTCCAGCCGGTTGATCGACCGGCACAGTGTGGACTTACCGGAGCCGGACGGTCCGATCACGACGACGACCTCGCCGCGGGTGACCGAGAGATCGACATCCTGCAGCACGTGCAGCGGTCCGAACCACTTGTTGACCTTCTCAAGGACGATCAGTGCCTCGTCTGTCACCCCGTGTCCATCCGCTCGTCGGGTCACTCGAATGAAGACACCCTAAGAGCCCAGAGGTATCGGATAGTGACGAGAATGGTCACGGAGCGATAACACAGCCAGTGCGGGGCGAAAGGGACGGAGAGCATGGACGGTATGGCGGGCCTCTGGAACTGGTGTGCTAGCGGATCAATCGAACCTGATCAAGTACGCGTCGCGCTCGCCGGGGCTCTGGAACGGACTGTGACCGGCCTCGATGCCCCCGGCCGCGATGAGAGCCTTCTATGCGACGTTTATCACGTCGGCGGCGAGTTCCCCACCCTGATCGATGTCTACCTGGCGCCGGCCGGCATCGCCGAGGAGGTGGCGGCGAGCGCCGTCGCGGTCCGCCTCGGCGCCACGATCCTCCTCCCGGACGACTCGCTCGACCCGTCCCGGTACACCGCCGCCGAGCCGGACGGCACGCTGCGGGCGGTCCGGGTGGAGGAGCGGGAGACCGACGACGGCACCGAACGCCGCTTGATGACGAGCGGTGGGTAAGCAGTACCCTGGTCAATTGCCATGACTACCGAAATCACAGGCGCCTCTCGCACCTACGACGTGCGTACGTACGGCTGCCAGATGAACGTGCACGACAGCGAGCGCATCTCCGGGCTGATGGAGGACGCGGGCTACGTGCGGGCCGCCGACCCCGAGGCGGCCGACGTGGTGGTCTTCAACACCTGCGCGGTCCGGGAGAACGCCGACAACCGGCTGTACGGCAACCTCGGCCACCTGCGCCCCACCAAGCTGAAGAACCCGGGCATGCAGATCGCCGTCGGGGGCTGTCTGGCGCAGAAGGACAAGGGCGACATCGTCAAGAAGGCGCCCTGGGTCGACGTGGTCTTCGGCACCCACAACATCGGCTCGCTGCCGGTGCTGCTGGAGCGTGCCCGGCACAACGAGTCCGCCGAGGTGGAGATCCTCGAGTCGCTCGAGGTCTTCCCGTCCACCCTGCCGACCAAGCGCGAGTCGACGTACGCGGGCTGGGTCTCGATCTCGGTGGGCTGCAACAACACCTGCACCTTCTGCATCGTGCCCTCGCTGCGTGGCAAGGAGAAGGACCGCCGCCCCGGCGACGTGCTGGCCGAGGTCCGCGCGCTGGTCGCCGAGGGGGTCCTCGAGGTCACCCTGCTGGGGCAGAACGTCAACTCCTACGGCGTCGAGTTCGGCGACCGGCTCGCCTTCGGCAAGCTGCTGCGCGCCTGCGGCGAGGTGG
This sequence comes from Actinoplanes sp. NPDC051851, assembly GCF_040681165.1. Lineage (NCBI taxonomy): Bacteria > Bacillati > Actinomycetota > Actinomycetes > Micromonosporales > Micromonosporaceae > Actinoplanes > Actinoplanes sp. NPDC051851. The sequence goes on from NZ_JBFAYF010000023.1 coordinate 55,875, forward strand.
AGGGCCTGGAGCGGGTCCGCTTCACCAGCCCGCACCCGAAGGACTTCACCGACGACGTGATCGCCGCGATGGCCGAGACGCCGAACGTCTGCCACTCGCTGCACATGCCGCTGCAGTCCGGCTCGGACCGGGTGCTCAAGGCGATGCGGCGCAGCTACCGCCAGGAGAAATACCTCGGCATCATCGAGAAGGTCCGGGCCGCGATGCCGGACGCCGCGATCACCACCGACATCATCGTCGGCTTCCCCGGCGAGACCGACGAGGACTTCGAGCAGACCCTCGAGGTGGTCCGCCAGGCCCGCTTCTCCAGCGCCTTCACCTTCCAGTACTCCAAGCGCCCCGGCACCCCCGCCGCCACGATGGAGGAGCAGGTCCCGAAGAAGGTGGTCCAGGAGCGCTACGAGCGCCTGATCGCCACGCTCGAGGACATCACCTGGTCGGAGAACAAGCGGCTGGTCGGCGAGACGGTCGAGGTCCTGGTCGCGGTCGGCGAGGGCCGCAAGGACGAGCGCACCGGGCGGATGAGCGGCCGGGCCCGCGACGGCCGTCTGGTGCACTTCGCGACCGGCGGCATCGAGCCGCGTCCCGGCGACGTCGTCGAGACCGTGATCAGCTACGCCGCGCCGCACCACCTCAACGCCGACGGCGTGCCGCTGAGCCACCGCCGGACGCGCGCCGGTGACGCCTTCGCGGCGGGCACCACGCCCAAGCTCAAGGGCGTCTCGCTCGGCCTGCCGTCGATCGGGGTGCCCGCCCCCCTGCCGCCCGCCGAGGGTTGTGCCCTTTAAGACCCTCCTCCGGTACGCGTGACGCCCGCCGCCCTCCTGAGGTGCTCGATCAGCGCGGCGGTGCCCGGCGGGTCGGGTGGGTCACCGGCCATCGCCACCGAGATCCGCCGGACCACCCCGGGGAGCGGGACCACGCGTACCCGGGGGTTCCGGTGGGCGGCGAGCGCCAGCGCCGGCAGCGTCGTGACGCCCATCCCGGCGGCGACCAGGGCCTGGACCGCCACGTAATCCTCCGTGGTGAACCGGATGTCCGGGGTGAACCCGGCCTCCGCGCAGTCCCGGAGCAGCTCGCCCCGGCATCGTTCACAGCCCGCGATCCACGGCCGCTCCCGATGATCGGTGAGCCGGTCGCCGGGCCACGCCGCCGGCGCCACCAGGTGCAGCGGCTCCTCGGTGAGCACCTCGGCGCGCAGGCCCCGCAGGTCGGGGCTCACCCCGCCCAGATGCTCGAAGAGGAGTGCGACCTCGACCTCGCCGCTGCGCAGCAGGCGGATCGCCGCGGGCGGCTCGGCCTCGGTGAAGCGCAGGTCGACACCGGGGTACGCGGCCGCGAACCCGGCAGCCGCGTCCGGCACGAAGGTGCCCAGCGCGGACGGGAACGCCGCCAGCCGGACCCGCCCGGCCCGGAGCCCGGTGTGCGCGGCCAGCTCCGCCTCGGCGGCGTCCAGGCGGCCCAGGATCTCCTCGGCGCGCTCGGCGAGCATCCGTCCCGCCTCGGTGAGCCGGATGCCGCGCCCGGCCCGCTGCACCAGGCGGCTACCGGTCTCCGCCTCCAGCCGGGCCAGGTGGTGGCTGACCGAGGGCTGGGCGTAGTGCAGGGCCTGGGCGGCGGCGGTGACCGAGCCGTGCCGGGCCACCGCGACCAGCACCCGGAGCCGGGAGACGTCGAGCATCGCGGCAATGTATCAACCGGATCTATCGGTTTCCTCGAAAAGCGGCATTGGACCGATGGATGGTGCCGGGCCGACCATCGAGGGCATGGACCTGACGCTCATGGACCTGACCTTCGCGGACGTCCGCGCCGCCCACGAGGTCGTGCGCCGTCACCTGCCGGCCACCCCGCTCTGGGGTTACCCGCTGCTGGACCGGGCGGCCGGCGCGACGGTGCTGGTCAAACACGAGAACGCGCAGCCGGTCGGCGCGTTCAAGGTGCGCGGCGGCGTGACGCTGCTCGACTCGCTGGCGGACCGGTCGCGCGGCACCGTCACCTGGTCGACGGGGAACCACGCCCAGTCGCTCGCGTACGCCAGCAAGATCTTCGGTGCGCCCTGCACGGTGGTCATGCCCGCCACCGCCGGCCCGGGCAAGGCCGCCGCCGTCGAGGGCTGGAACGCCACGGCGGTGCTCACCGGCGACACCCTGGAGGACGCCCAGCGGTACGCCGCCGAGCTGGCCGACCGGACCGGTGCCCGCCTGGTCAGCCCCGGCGACACCCCCGAGCTGCTGGCCGGCGTCGGCACGCTCTACGCCGAGATCTTCGAGCAGGCCCCGGACCTGGACGCGGTGCTGGTCCCGATCGGCAGCGGCACCGGGGCGGCCGCCGCCTGCGTGGTCGCCGAGGCGATGGCGCCGCACTGTGCCGTCTACGGCGTCCAGTCCGCGGCGTCGCCCGCCGCCCACGACTCCTGGCGGTCCGGCGCCCTGGAGTCCCGCCCCAACCGCACCGTCGTCGCGGGCCTGGCGACCGGTCGGGGGTACGCCCTCCCGCAGCGACTGATGGCCGGCCGGCTCGCCGACTTCCTGCTGGTCGGCGACGACGAGATCGCGGCCGCCCGCCGCCTGTACGCGACCGCCGCGCACACCCTGGCCGAGGGTGCCGGCGCGGCCGCCCTGGCCGGTCTGCTGAGCCGTCCCGACCTCTTCGCGGGCCGCAGGGTAGCCGTCGTCCTCACCGGAGGCAACGCCGACCCGAACGAGCTGACCGGTCTCGGGACATTCTGACGACTCGCGCCCTAGAAAACGCACAAAACATCTGTTTAGTGGATATTGGTACGAAGTCGGGCACGGCGCCCGGCCTCGAGGAGGAGCGATGATACGCATCGGCGTGACCGGACTCGCCATGGTGCATCCGTACACCCATCGATCGATCCGCCGGGCCCTGATCCGCGTCATGCGGGAATACCCCGTGATCCACGGCGTCACGTGCCTCCTGGAGGGCACCGACCGGATCTTCGTCGACGCGGTCCGCTCCCTCCACGGCAGCTTCGAGGCGATCCTCCCGGTCCCGGAGATCTCCGCCGCCCCCGAGGAGGACCGCAACCTCCGCCTGCTGCTGCGACACGCCTCCGACGTCACCAAGATGACCGCCCCGGGCCCACCCGAGGCGTCCTTCGAGGCGGCCCGCCGCGAGGTGGTCGCCCGCAGCGACCTGATGATCGCCGTCTGGGACGGCAGCGTCTCCGACGGCCACGGCGAGGCCGCCGAGACGGTCGCCTGGGCCCGCCGGCGCGGCACCGAGGTCCGCACGGTCTGGCCGGTCGGCGCCCGTCCCCTCCCGCCCGCGATCGTCCCGCTCACCGCCGCCTGAACCCCACCGCGAACCTTGTGGGGTACGCCCCCAGCCGGTGCGCGTTCCTCCCGGCCCGCCCGCCAGCCGCCGCTCCCTACCGCCGTCACCCATCCCACGTGTGTGAACCGCGCTTCCGCTCCGCACCCGGGATCCCCACACCGTCGTGCCACCCGGCGCGTGTGGGGAGTTCGCGCCGCCCCCACCGCGACCCCCCCCCACGGCACACCGCCTGCGTGTGAAGTGCAGCGCCGCCGCGGATGCGAGTTCCCCACGCCATCGTGGTGCTCGCCCGTGTGTGAAGCTCGGTGCCGCCGCGAACACGGTGCCGCAGCGAACACGACGTCCCCGCGCTCGGTGCTCGCCGGGGGTTCCGCCGGTCGCACGGCGTCCCATCCGCCGAGGCACGCGCTCTACGGAGACGCGGTCGGCGGGCCTGGGCCGCCGGGCGCACATGGGCGCTCCGGGAGGGGCGCCGGGCGCACATGGGCGCTCCGGGAGGGGCGCCGGGCGCGCGTGGGCGCTCCGGGAGGGGCGCCGGGCGCACGCGAGCACTCCGCGAGGAGAGCCGGGTGCGCGCGGGCACTCCGGGAGGGGCGCCGGGTGCGCGCGATCAACCGGGTGAAGGTACGGCAGGCGCACACGATCCGTGATCGTGTGCGCGGGCGGCCACGATAGGGGCGCCGGAAGGACTCGGTCGGTGATCGTGGATTCCCGCCGCCCCGGCAGGCCATGATCGTGAACTCGAGCCGCCCGGAACGCCGAAGGCGGCGGCCCGGTGGGGCCGCCGCCTTCGCACGCGGGAATCCTCGGTCGGCCTGCCTGTCAGTGCTCGGCCGACCTGCTCGGTCAGGGTCAGTTGGCCTGCTCGGCCAGGGCGAGGAACTGCTTCTTGGAGGCGAGTGCCTGCTCGGCCTCCTTGATGCGGCGGGTGTCGCCGGCCGCCTGGGCGCGGGCCAGGCGCTGTTCGGCCTCGGCGACCTGGTCGCGCATCTGGCGGAGCAGCGGGTTGTCCTGCGGGCTGGTCTTGCGCCAGGCGGAGTCCATCGCGACGCGGATGCGCTCCTCGGCGGCGCGCCAGCGGCGGTCCAGGCCGGCGGCGGCCTCGCGCGGGACGCGGCCGGCGTCGTGCCAGGCGGCCTGGGCGTCGCGGAGGCGGTTCTGGGCGCCGCGGGCGTCGGCGTCCACGTCGACGGCCTCGAGCTCGGTCAGGATGGCCTGCTTGCGCTCCAGGTTGCCCTGGTACTCCGCGTCGCGGGCCGAGAAGACCTCGGAGCGGCGGGTGAAGAAGGAGTCCTGGGCGGCGCGGAAGCGTTCCCAGAGGCGCTGCTCGGCCTCCTTGGCGGCGCGCGGCGCGGCCTTCCACTCGGCCATCAGCTCCTTGAGCCGGTTGGCCGTGTTCGCCCACTCGTCCGAGCCGGCGATCGCCTCGGCCTCCTTGACCAGCTCCTCCTTGGCGGTCTGCGCCTGCTTGCGCTGGCCGTCGAGGGTGGCGAAGTGTGCGCCGCGGCGGCGGGTGAAGCCGTCACGGGCGGCGGCGAAGCGCTTCCACAGCTCGCCGTCGGTCTTCTTGTCGACGCCGCGGATGGTCTTCCACTCGTCGAGGATCTCCTTGAGCCGGTCGCCGGCCGACTTCCAGCCGGTGGCGTCGGCGGCGATCCGCTCCGCCTCCTCGACCAGGGCGGTCTTGCGGGCCAGAGCCTCGGTCCGGGCCACCTCGCGGGCCGCCTTCGCCTCGCCGGCCTTCTCCTCGGCGAGCGCCGACAGACGCTCCAGCCGGGCGGCGAGCCCGTCGATGTCACCCACCACGTGCGCCTCGTCGAGCGTGGTGCGCAGGCGCTTGACGCTGGTCAGCGAGTGGGACGCGTCGGCGGCGCCCGACTTGAGGCGAGCCTCGACGAGGTCGACCTCGGTGACCAGGTCCTCGAATCGCCGGGCGAAGTGGGCGAGGCCCTCCTCAGGAGTACCGGCCTGCCAGGAGCCGACCACACGGTCGCCCTCGGCGGTCTTCACGTACACGGTGCCATCGGCATCCACGCGCCCGAAGGCCGTCCAGTCGTTCATGAGCTCATCCTCGTTCTCCCGGCGCCGTAAGACCAGTACCGGTCCCCGGCCACCGCCACAGCGCAGTGGAATGCCAACCCTCTCAGGGGCATTCTTTCTCGCGCATTGTCACAGGTCCAACCCGGTTAGGGGAAAGCTCCCACCGACGACCGTGACAGAACGGTGTCCTACGGTTGTCTGATGCCGTCCGGAGATCGTCCCCGCGTGGTCACCGTCGCCGGGCCGACCGCGGCCGGAAAGTCCGCGCTGAGCATCGCCCTCGCCCATGAACTGGGTGGTGAGGTGGTCAACGCCGACTCCATGCAGTTGTACCGCGGCATGGACATCGGCACCGCCAAGCTCACTCTCGCCGAGCGCGAGGGGGTTCCGCACCATCTGCTCGACATCTGGGACGTCTCGGTCACCGCGGCGGTCGCGGAGTATCAGTCGCTCGCCCGGGCGGCGATCGACGACATCGGCGCGCGGGGGCGGGTTCCACTCCTGGTGGGTGGATCGGGACTCTACGTACGCGCGGTGCTGGAGGAGTTCGAGTTCCCCGGCACCGACCCGGCGATCCGGGCACGGCTGGAGGCGGAGCTGGCCGAGAGCGGCCCGGCGCCGCTGTACACCCGGCTGAGCGGGCTGGACCCGGCCGCGGCGGAGAAGATCCTGCCCTCCAACGGCCGGCGGATCGTCCGCGCCCTGGAGGTCATCGAGCTGACCGGTGCGCCGTTCACCGCGGCGCTGCCCGATCCCCGGCCGTACTACGACGCGGTGCAGATCGGCGTGGACCGGGAGGTCGCCGAGCTGGACGAGCGGATCGCGCTGCGGGTCGCGGGGATGTGGGCGGACGGCCTGGTCGGCGAGGTGCGCGGGCTGACCGGCATCCGCGAGGGCCGGACCGCGTCCCGGGCTCTCGGATACCAGCAGGCCCTCGCCCAGCTGGACGGCGAGCTCACCGAGGAGCAGGCGAAGGCGGACACCACGCAGGGCACCCGCCGGTTCGTCCGGCGCCAGCGCTCCTGGTTCCGCCGGGACGCCACGATCCGCTGGCTCGACGGCGCCTCCCCGAACCTCGTGGCCGCGGCGCTGGCGGTTGCGCGATGATGGACGGCGTGTTTTTCACCAAGGGCCACGGCACCGGCAACGACTTCGTCATCCTGCCCGACCCCGACGGCGAGCTGGAGCTGACGCCGTCGCTGGTCGCGGCGCTCTGCGACCGGCGGTTCGGCGTCGGCGGCGACGGCGTGCTGCGGGTGGTCCGCAGCGCCAAGCACGCCGAGGGGGCCGGCCTGGCCGGTGAGGCCGAGTGGTTCATGGACTACTGGAACAGCGACGGCTCGCTCGCCGAGATGTGCGGCAACGGCGTCCGCGTCTTCACCCGGTACCTGCTGGAGAGCGGTCTCGCCACGGCCGGCCCCGCGGGCCTTCCGGTCGCCACCCGGGCCGGGATCATGGTCGCCGTCGTCGAGGGCGGCGGCATCCGGGTCAGGATGACCACCCCTTCCGTGTACGCCGGCAGCACCGCGAGGATCGGGGCGCTCAGCGTCCCCGGTGTCGCCGTGGACTGCGGCAACCCGCACCTGGTCTGCGGTCTGCACGACGGCGTCACGCTGGAGTCGCTGGACCTGACCGCGGCACCGGCGTACGACCCGAAGGTCTTCCCGTCCGGGGTGAACGTGGAGTTCGTCGAGGCCGCCGAGCCCGTCGAGGGCACCGACCGGCACGTCCGGATGCGGGTGCACGAGCGCGGCTCCGGCGAGACGCTCTCCTGCGGCACCGGCGCGCTCGCGGTCGGCGCGGTGGCGCTGCGCGAGGCGGGCCTGGCGGAGCGGGGCGGCTCTGTCGCGGTGGACGTGCGCGGCGGGCGGCTCGTGGTCACCCACGATGCGAGCGGCTGGTGGCTGGCCGGCCCGGCCGTGCTGGTCGCCACCGGCGAGGTGAGCCTCTCCGGCCTGGACGTCACCGACCCCGACACGGCGGGCGGTGCGGCTGCCGGTGGGGCGGTCACGGGCGGAGCGGCGTCCGGTGGAGTGCTGTCCGGCGGAGCGGCGTCTGGTGGAGTGCTGTCCGGCGGATTGGGGCCTGGCGGAGCGGCGCCTGGTGGAGTGGGGCCTGGTGGAGTGGGGCCTGGTGGAGTGGGGCCTGGTGGAGTGGTGCCGAATCAGGCCGGCGCGGCGGCCGCGCGCTGATGCTGCATCGTGTCGCCCACCGCGGGTACTCCGCGGTCGCACCGGAGAACACCCTGCCCGCCCTGGCCGCCGCGGCCCGGGCCGGTGCCACCTTCGTCGAGTTCGACGTCCGGGCCACCGCCGACGGTGTGCCCGTGGTGATCCACGACCGGACCGTGGACCGGACCACCTCCGGCTCGGGCCGGGTCTGGGACCTGCGGGCCGACGAGATCGCCGGGTTCGACGCGGGCTCCTGGTTCGGCCCCGGGCACGCCGGTCTGCGGGTGCCGTCGATGGCCGAGGCGCTGGAGGTGCTCCGGCCGACCGGCGCCGAGATCCTGCTGGAGATCAAGCCGCCGGCCACGCTCGACGAGGTCAAGGCGATGATGGCCGCGCTCGCCGAGTACGACCTGCTGGAGCGCACGGTGGTGCAGAGCTTCGACGCGGACGTGGTGCGCAAGGCCCGCCAGATCGCCCCGGAGGTACGCCGCGGACTGCTGGTCTTCCGCTTCGACGCGGAGACCCTGGAGCTCTGCCGCGAGCTGGGCGCGAGCTACTGCAATCCGCCGGTCGAGGACGTCCTGAACGGCGCCGGCATGATAGCCGAGCTGGCCGCGGCGGGTATCGGCGTGATGCCGTGGACCGCCAACGACATGTCCCAGTGGCGCGCTCTCGCCGACGCGGGCGTGGCGGGCCTGATCACCGATTACGTCGGCGAGCTGTCCGGCTGGGCGGCGGCCTGAGAAGGGTCTTCCGGGCGCGACCACTCACGCAGGTGGAGGGCCAGGGCCGGCGAAGCTGGGCCCCGGCCCGACCCTCGGCGGGAGCAGCGGTCTGCACCACCCACCCCGCCGCGACATCCGGTTCTTGATCTTGATGTCGCGGCGGGGGATGGGTCAGAAGATGCCCTCGGGGGCCTTGTCGAGCTCGGTCTCGGGGACGGCGGCGGTGTTCGACGGGGCGTGACCACCGCGCACGACCGCGCGGATGGCGGCCGCGACGGCCGGGGTGACGCGCTGGTCGAAGACGCTCGGGATGATCACCGTGGGGTTGAGCTTGTCCTCGCCCACCACGTCGGCGATCGCGCGGGCCGCGGCCAGGGCCATCTCCTCGGTGAACTCCTCGGCGCTGGCGTCGAGCATGCCGCGGAAGACGCCCGGGAAGGCGAGCACGTTGTTGATCTGGTTGGGCTGGTCGGAGCGGCCGGTGGCGACGATCGCGGCGTGCTTGCGAGCCTCCCGCGGGTCGACCTCCGGGTCCGGGTTGGCCATCGCGAAGACGATCGATCTGTCGGCCATCTTGGCGATGTCGTCGCCGGTCAGCAGGTTCGGGGCGGAGACGCCGATGAAGACGTCCGCGCCGACGATCGCGCCGGGCAGGTCACCCGCGTAGTTCGCCCTGTTGGTGTGGTCGGCCAGCCACTGCATCGACGGGTTCAGATCGGCCATCCCGCGGTGCAGGGCGCCGCGCCGGTCGTAGGCGATGATGTCGCCGACGCCCTGGCGCATCAGCAGCTTCATGATCGCGGTGCCCGCGGCGCCGGCGCCGGAGACGACCACCTTGACGTCCTCCATCCGCTTGCCCACCACGCGCAGGGCGTTGGTGAGCGCGGCGAGCACGCAGATCGCGGTGCCGTGCTGGTCGTCGTGGAAGACCGGGATGTCCAGCTGCTCGCGCAGCCGCGCCTCGATCTCGAAGCAGCGCGGCGCCGCGATGTCCTCCAGGTTGATCCCACCGTACGCCGGGGCGATCGCCTTGACGATGGCCACGATCTCGTCGGTGTCCTGGGTGTCCAGCACCACCGGCCAGGCGTCCACGCCGCCGAACCGCTTGAAGAGGGCGGCCTTGCCCTCCATCACCGGCATCGCCGCGGCCGGGCCGATGTTGCCCAGGCCGAGCACCGCCGAGCCGTCGCTGACCACGGCGACCGTGTTGCGCTTGATGGTGAGGCGGCGCGCGTCCGCCGGGTTCTCCGCGATCGCCATGCAGACCCGGGCCACACCCGGCGTGTACGCCCGGGACAGCTCGTCCCGGTTGCGGAGCGCGACCTTCGAGTTGACCTCGATCTTGCCGCCCAGGTGCAGCAGGAAGGTCCGGTCGGAGACCTTGCGGACGTCCACCCCGTCCTGGTCCTCGAGTTGCTTGACCACCTGGTCGGCGTGCGCCGAGTCGGCGGTGTCGCAGGTGAGGTCGACGAGCACCCGGGTGGGGTCGGAGTCCACCACGTCCAGCGCGGTCACGATCGCCCCGGCCTCGCCGACGCAGGTGGTGAGCCGGCCGATGGACGACGCGTCCGCCGTCACGGCTATGCGGATCGTGATCGAGAATCCTGCGCTCGGCAGGCGGGTGGTAACCACGGTGTTCCCTCCGACAGATGGGTGTGCCTTCGCATTGTCGCTCTTGCCGGAATCTCGATTCACGCCTGGATGGTTACTCGTGAGTCAGCTCGCCTCGCCCGGATATGTGGATGCGTCCCGGGGTACGGCGTGCCACGATCGAAGGCGGAGGAGGTCACTTTTGCGAAACACCTACCAGACACCCGTCCTTGACGAGCCGGATTTCACGACCGGCGATCTCGAGCTCGAGGAGCGGCACTCGCTCAGGCGGGTGGCCGGTCTCTCCACCGAGCTCACCGACATCACCGAGGTCGAGTATCGACAGCTGCGGCTCGAACGGGTCGTCCTCGTCGGCGTCTGGACCGAGGGCAGCGCGGAGGACGCGGACAACTCGCTGACCGAGTTGGCCCAGCTCGCCGAGACCGCCGGCTCCCAGGTCCTGGAGGGCCTGATCCAGCGGCGCCGGCAGCCCGACGCGGCCACGTTCATCGGCCGGGGCAAGGTCGACGAGCTGCGTGACGCGGTCGTCGCCAGCGGTGCCGACACGGTCATCTGCGACGGCGAGCTCTCCCCGTCCCAGCTGCGCAACCTGGAGCAGCAGATCAAGGTCAAGGTGGTCGACCGGACCGCCCTGATCCTGGACATCTTCGCCCAGCACGCGAAGAGCAAGGAGGGCAAGGCCCAGGTCGAGCTCGCCCAGCTGCAGTACCTTCTGCCCCGGCTGCGCGGCTGGGGTGAGTCGATGTCCCGGCAGGGCGGTGGCGCGGGCGGTGGTTCCGGCGGTGGCGGCGTGGGTACACGTGGCCCCGGTGAGACCAAGCTCGAGACCGACCGGCGGCGGATCAACCAGCGCATCGCCAAGCTGCGCCGGGAGATCAAGGCGATGCGGACCGTCCGGGAGACCAAGCGGTCCCGCCGGCAGGCGAGCGGCGTGCCGGCCGTGGCGATCGCGGGCTACACCAACGCGGGCAAGTCCAGCCTGCTCAACCGGATGACCCAGGCCGGCGTGCTGGTGGAGAACGCGCTCTTCGCCACGCTGGACCCGACCACCCGGCGGACCAGCGCGGAGGACGGGCGGGTCTACACGCTCTCCGACACGGTCGGGTTCGTCCGGCACCTGCCGCACCAGATCGTCGAGGCGTTCCGCTCGACGCTGGAGGAGGTGGCCGAGGCCGACCTGGTGGTGCACGTGGTGGACGGTGCGCACCCGGACCCGGAGGGTCAGGTCAGCGCGGTCCGCGAGGTGCTGGGCGAGGTCGGTGCGGACCGGATCCCCGAGCTGTTGGTGATCAACAAGCTGGACGCGGCCACCGAGGAGACCGTCCTGCGGCTCAAGCGGGCCTGGCCGGACGCGGTCTTCGTCTCGGCGCGGTCCGGGGCCGGCATCGACGAGCTGCTCGCGGCGATCGCTCAGCGGCTGCCCCGCCCGGCGATCGACATGCGGATCCTGATGCCGTACGACCGGGGTGACCTGGTCGCCCGGGTGCACCGGACCGGCCAGGTGCTGCAGTCCCGGCACCTGGACGACGGCACCGAGATGCAGATCCGGGTCGATGAGCGCCTCGCCGCCGAACTGGAGTCGTTCCGTTGCTGAGGGTAATGATGAAAAGGGATGTCTGATGACCTTTGACCAGGCTTGATCCACACGTGATACCGATGAGCGACGCCGCATGCGACACTGTGCGGATGCGGCGTCTCGTGTTCTCGGTCTTGCTGGGCCTGGGCTTGGTAATGGTCGGTTCGACCGGCGCGTCGGCGGCCGATCCGACGCCGGCGGCGACGGTCAGTGCCAAGGCGACGGCCGGCAAGAAGGTCTGCAAGATCAAGAGCAAGCTGCTCGACGAGATCTCGGGTCTGGTCGCCACTGAGAACGGCTTCGTCGCGGTCAACGACAGCACGACCGACGACGAGCACAAGCAGATCTTCTTCATGAACGACGAGTGCACCGTCACCGACACGCAGTCCTACAGCGGCGACCCGCGCGACCCCGAGGACATGGTGCTCTCGGCCGACGGGAAGACGCTCTGGATCGCGGACACCGGTGACAACGCGGCCCGCGACGGCGGCGAGACCCGGGCCACCGTCGCGCTGTGGAGCATGCCGGTCAGCGGGAAGACGAAGCCGGTCATCCACCGGCTGTCGTACCCGGACGGCGACCTGCACGACGCCGAGGCGGTGCTCTTCGACGGTGACGGCCTGCCGATCATCGTGACCAAGGAACTCGGCACGGCGTACCTCTACAAGCCGACCGCGGCGCTGAAGACCAAGAACGAGACCGGCGTGCCGATGGAGAAGGTCGGCGAGCTGAGCATCTCGGCGACCGAGACCTCGGGCAACTCGTTCGCCCGGATCGGCAACCGGACCATCACCGGCGCCGCGATCGCGCCCGGCGGGGGCAAGGTCACGCTGCGGACCTATACCGACGCGCTGGAGTGGGACGTCACCAACGGCGACGTGCTGGCCGCGCTGAAGACCGAGCCGCGCACCACCGGCCTGCCCGACGAGACGTTCGGCGAGGCGATCACCTACAGCGCGGACGGCAAGCTCTTCTACACCGTCTCGGACATGAGCGGTAACACCGACGACGCCAACTACATCAAGTCGTACGTGCCGGCCACCACGGTCGCGGTGGAGTCGAAGAAGAGCGGGGGCGGCGCCGCGGGTGGGGCGTGGTATTCGAACCTCAGCGTCGACGAGATCATGTACATGGTCGGCGGCGTCGGTGCGTTCGGCCTGATCCTGGTCGCGGTCGGCGTGCTGGGCATCGTCCGGTTCCGCAAGAGCCACCCGCGTGGTGCCACCGCGGTGGACAGCGCGCCGAGCGGCGGCATCGAGAAGGGCGACCCGGCGACCGAGCTGATCGGCGTGGGCAGCGGTGCCCCGCAGCGCGGCGGCGCGGCGTACGGCGGCGGCAACCGGGGTGCCGGGCCGGTCTACGGCGCGGCCTCCGGCCCGATGAGCGGTGGTCAGCAGCGGGGCGGTGGCCCCGTCTACGGCGGCGGTGGGCAGCAGCCTCCGCGTGGTCCCCAGGGCCAGCCGCCCCGAGGGCCCCAGGGTCAGCCTCCGCGGGGTCCGCAGCAGCAGCCTCCCCGTGGGCCGCAGGGTCAGCCTCCGCGTGGTCCCCAGGGCCAGCCGCCCCGGGGTCCCCAGGGTCAGCCTCCGCGGGGTCCGCAGCAGCAGCCTCCCCGTGGGCCGCAGGGTCAGCCTCCGCGTGGTCCCCAGGGCCAGCCGCCCCGGGGTG
>NZ_JBFAYF010000023.1:69056-136895 GCF_040681165.1 Actinoplanes sp. NPDC051851
GTCCCCAGGGTCAGCCTCCGCGGGGCCCGCAGGGTCAGCCTCCCCGGGGGCCGCAGCCGCCCCGCCCGGGTGGTACCTACGGCGGTAACGGCAACCAGGGCAGATGAGAAAAGGCCGGTGCGATGCACCGGCCTTTTTCGTGGCGGAAAGTGATCAGACCCGGCGCAGGACCGCCACCACCCGGCCCATGATGGTCGCGTCGTCGCCGGGGATCGGGTCGAAGGCCGGGTTGGCCGGCATCAGCCAGACGTGGCCGTCTCGCTGCCGGTAGCTCTTCACGGTCGCCTCGCCGTCGATCATCGCGGCCACGATGTCGCCCGCCTCCGCGTTCGGCTGCTGGCGGACCACCACCCAGTCGCCGTTGCAGATCGCGGCGTCGATCATCGAGTCGCCCTTGACCTCCAGCATGAAGACCTCGCCCTCGCCGACCAGCTCGCGCGGCAGCGGGAAGAAGTCCTCCACCGCCTGCTCGGCGAGGATCGGGCCGCCGGCGGCGATCCGGCCGAGCAGCGGGACGTACGCCGGTTGCGGCCGGGCCGCCCGCAGCGCGTCGTCGTCGCCCAGCTCGCCCGGCGCGCGGACGTCCACGGCGCGCGGCCTGTTCGGGTCGCGGCGCAGGTAGCCCTTGGTCTCCAGGGCCTTCAGCTGGTACGCCACGCTGGACGGGGAGACCAGCCCGACCGCCTCGCCGATCTCGCGGACGCTGGGCGGGTAGCCGTACTTCTCCACCCAGCCGCGGATGAAGTCGAGGATCCGCCGCTGCCGGGTGGTCAGGTCGGCGGCGACCGGCTCGGCCACGGTGCCGACCGGTGTGACCGAGCGCAGCTGCGGCGCGTCCCCGGAGCGGCCCCGGCTCGTCGTGCGGCGGCGGGACGCGGCCGGCGTGCCGGGCTCCGGTGTCCTGCTCGGTTGCTCTCGTCGGCTGCTGCGGTCGTCGGTCGACACGTCGCCCTCCCTGTCGGCCTGTGCCAGTCGGCACGTGATGCGTCGCGGAGCCGGGCGTACGCCGTGGGGATGGCGAATGTCCGGCTGACCCCTCTTGATGGGAAACCGTAATAGGCGTCCCCGTCATATTCAAACATCTGTACGAGATTTTCCCGGCGTGTCGCCCGGAAGTACTCGACTTCCGCACACCTGTTCTGATAGACCGTCGTACGGGCGTTCTATCGAACGGGTGTCCGAAAGGGGTCTGGTGATGGTGGTCAGTGGCGCGCGACACGTGGATCCGCCGCTGAGGCTGACGCGGCGTGGCCGGGCGGTGCTGCTCGGTCTCTTCCTCGCGATGGCAACCCTGGCGAGTGTCGTCTTGTTCACGACGGCCTCCGGGGCCTGAGCCGGGTCGTCGTCGCGTTCCCTTCTGGGTGACACGCGCCGGTCGTGTCCGGTTCACCGCCCGGTTCGGTGCACGCTCTCCGGAGCGCCCCGTGACCGGCGCTTCACCCCCGGTGGTGAGGTGGAAAATACGGCGCGTCGGCATGCTCGCCAACTTGCATCGGCGTCCGCCGCGCTTTAGCGTCTACCCCAACATCTAGTGGTCACGAAGATGTCTGTCATCCACAGGTTGGGTTTCCTCTCCCCGGTTATCCACATGCTCGTCCACAGCGTCGCCGATGGTTCCGACCGTCGTTTCGCTGCGCTTCGGCATGTCCGGACTCCGTCGGGAGAGGCTCCGGAGAAGGAGTAGAGCGGTGCGCTGCCCGTACTGCCGGCACGCGGACTCCCGCGTGGTGGACTCGCGCGAGGCCGACGACGGTCAGCTGATCCGTCGCCGTCGCTCGTGCCCCGAGTGCGGCAAGCGGTTCACCACGGTCGAGGAGGCGGTCCTCGCGGTGGTCAAGCGCAGCGGCGTCACCGAGCCGTTCAGCCGGACGAAGATCATGGGTGGCGTCCGCAAGGCCTGTCAGGGCCGGCCCGTCGACGAGGACTCGATCGCGCTGCTCGCGCAGCGGGTCGAGGAGACCATCCGGGCCAAGGGCGCAGCCGAGATCCCGAGTCACGAGGTGGGGCTGGCGATCCTCACCCCGTTGCGGGAGCTCGATCAGGTGGCCTATCTGCGATTCGCCAGCGTCTACAAGTCGTTCGACTCTCTCGACGAATTCGAGAAGGAGATCGCGGCGCTGCGCGAGGCACCGGCGGTCCGGGAAGCCGGGACGCGACATGCTGTCGCGCCGCGGTCCGGCGCCCGTGCGCCAAAGCTCAACGGCTGAAGAAGCCCAAAGAACCTTGTCCGGTACTTATCAGGGGGAGTTCATTTCTATGGCCGGAGACGGCGTCACAGCAGGGCGTCAGCGCAGCCGGGCGAGCAGCAACGGCACCGCGGCGACCAGGGGGCTGCGTGTGGAGCGGGTCTGGACGACCGAGGGCGTCCACCCGTACGACGAGGTCGAGTGGGAACGCCGCGACGTCGTCATGACGAACTGGCGGGACGGCTCGATCAACTTCGAGCAGCGTGGCGTGGAGTACCCGACGGACTGGAGCGTCAACGCCGCGAACATCGTCACCACCAAGTACTTCCGCGGCGCGGTCGGCACCCCGGAGCGCGAGTGGTCGCTGAAGCAGATCATCGACCGGGTCGTGCAGACCTACCGCAAGGCCGGCGAGGAGTACGGGTACTTCGCGACCGACGCGGACGCCGAGCTCTTCGACCACGAGCTGACCTGGATGCTGCTGCACCAGGTGTTCAGCTTCAACTCGCCGGTCTGGTTCAACGTCGGCACCAAGTCGCCGCAGCAGGTCAGCGCCTGCTTCATCCTCTCGGTCGACGACTCGATGGACTCGATCCTCGACTGGTACAAGGAGGAGGGCCTGATCTTCAAGGGCGGCTCCGGCTCGGGTGTGAACCTGTCCCGGATCCGCTCCTCCAAGGAACTGCTCTCCTCCGGCGGCACGGCGAGCGGCCCGGTCAGCTTCATGCGCGGCGCCGACGCCAGCGCGGGCACCATCAAGTCCGGCGGTGCCACCCGCCGCGCGGCCAAGATGGTCATCCTCGACGTGGACCACCCGGACATCGAGGAGTTCGTCTCGACCAAGGCGCGCGAGGAGGACAAGATCCGCGCGCTGCGGGACGCCGGCTTCGACATGGACCTGGGCGGCTCCGACATCGTCTCGGTGCAGTACCAGAACGCCAACAACTCGGTGCGGGTCAGCGACGAGTTCATGCGGGCGTACGAGGAGGGCACCGAGTTCGGCCTCCGTGGCCGTCTCAACGGCGAGGTCATCGAGACCATCGACGCCAAGAAGCTCTTCCGCGGCATCGCGAAGGCCGCCTGGGAGTGCGCCGACCCGGGCCTGCAGTACGACGACACGATCAACGACTGGCACACCAACCCCGAGACCGGCCGGATCACCGCGTCCAACCCGTGCTCGGAGTACATGTCGCTGGACGACTCGTCCTGCAACCTGGCGTCGCTGAACCTGATGAAGTTCCTCAAGGCCGACGGCGGCTTCGAGGTGGAGAAGTTCGTCAAGAGCGTCGAGTTCATCATCACCGCGATGGACATCTCGATCTGCTTCGCGGACTTCCCGACCGAGAAGATCGGGGTCACCACCCGGGCGTACCGCCAGCTCGGCATCGGTTACGCGAACATCGGCGCGCTGCTGATGGCCTCCGGCCTGCCGTACGACTCCGAGGGCGGCCGCAACGTCGCCGCGGCGATCACCTCGCTGATGACCGGCACCGCGTACCGCCGCTCGGCCGAGCTGGCCGGGATCGTCGGCGCGTACGACGGCTACGCCCGCAACGCCGAGGCGCACCAGCGGGTCATGCGCAAGCACGCCGCCGCCAACGACGAGGTCCGCCCCGTCGGTGAGGTCGCCTCCGAGATCGTCCGTGAGGCCACCAGGCAGTGGAAGAACGGCAACAAGATCGGTGAGAAGAACGGCTGGCGCAACGCCCAGGCGTCGGTGCTCGCCCCGACCGGCACCATCGGCCTGATGATGGACTGCGACACCACCGGCATCGAGCCCGACCTGGCCCTGGTCAAGTTCAAGAAGCTGGTCGGCGGCGGCTCCATGCAGATCGTCAACCAGACGGTGCCGCGCGCGCTGCGCAGCCTCGGGTACCCCGAGGAGCAGGTCGAGGCGATCGTCGAGCACATCTCCGAGCACGGCAACGTGGTCGACGCGCCCGGCCTCAAGACCGAGCACTACCCGGTCTTCGACTGCGCGATGGGCGAGCGGTCGATCGCCCCGATCGGTCACGTCCGGATGATGGCCGCGGTCCAGCCGTTCATCTCCGGCGCCATCTCCAAGACCGTCAACATGCCGGAGACGGCGACGATCGAGGAGATCGAGGAGATCCACTACCAGGGCTGGAAGCTCGGCCTGAAGGCGCTCGCGATCTACCGCGACAACTGCAAGGTCGGCCAGCCGCTCTCGGCCGGCAAGTCCGCCAAGGCCGCCGCGCCCGCGGTCGCCGAGGCCGAGGCCGTCGAGAAGGCGGTCGAGAAGATCGTCGAGAAGGTCATCGAGTACCGCCCGATCCGCAAGCGCCTGCCGAAGAAGCGCTCCTCCGAGACGGTCTCCTTCTCGGTCGCCGGCGCCAAGGGCTACCTCACCGCGTCGTCCTACCCGGACAACGGCCTCGGCGAGGTCTTCCTGAAGATGTCGAAGCAGGGCTCCACCCTGGCCGGCGTCATGGACGCCTTCTCGGTGGCGATCTCGATAGGGCTGCAGTACGGCGTCCCGCTGGAGACGTTCGTCAGCAAGTTCACCAACATGCGCTTCGAGCCGGCCGGCATGACCGACGACCCGGACGTGCGCATGGCGTCCTCGGTGATGGACTACATCTTCCGTCGCCTGGCGCTGGACTTCCTGCCCTACGAGACCCGCTCCGAGCTGGGCATCTTCACCGCCAAGGAGCGCACCGCCCAGGCGCAGGCCGAGGCGGCCGCCGAGGCCGCCGCCGCGGACCTGGCCGACATGGCGGTCTCCGCACCGGTCACCACCACCCCGGCGGGCACCTCCACGGTCACCGTCGCCGAGGCGAAGGCCTCGACCAGCGGCGCGGCACCGATCACCGCGGGCTCCTCCACCGAGCTCCTGGAGATCGTCACGGGCCACGCGGCGGACGCCCCGCTCTGCTTCACCTGCGGCACCAAGATGCGCCGCGCGGGCAGCTGCTACGTCTGCGAGGGCTGCGGCTCCACCTCCGGCTGCAGCTGACCTTCCGCACCACCTGCGGGCCATGCGCTGTCTGCGCATGGCCCGCTTCTTTTCCGGTACGGGTACCGCCCGCGCGATCCGGTCGCTCATTCTCCCAG
The DNA here is from genome assembly GCF_040681165.1 of Actinoplanes sp. NPDC051851. Lineage (NCBI taxonomy): Bacteria > Bacillati > Actinomycetota > Actinomycetes > Micromonosporales > Micromonosporaceae > Actinoplanes > Actinoplanes sp. NPDC051851. The sequence goes on from NZ_JBFAYF010000023.1 coordinate 74,318, forward strand.
CCGCAGAACCCGGTCGGCCCGGTCCACCACCTGTTTCGGTGAGCGTCCTGCCGCCGCGATAAGGACTGCGCTGTCCCATGTGCCGCTGCGCGTCCTGGACGAGATTGCGGACATGCTCGGAGAGGCCGTACTCGACGATCTTCTCGAGCAACAGGCGCAGGGTGGCGTCGGAACGGATGCGTGAGCGGGCTCCGGGCATACCGGGGAGAGTCGCACAGGGGTATGACACGGGTGGCACCCCGCGGACGGTGAGCCGGCGGTCCAGGGCGCCGCGGCCGGTCCGGCTGGCGATCCGGGGTGTCTCAGGCCGGTGGGCTGGCGCTTCGGGGTGTCTCGGGCGCTCCGAGAGACCCGTGAACGCCAGCCACGCCGGGAAAGCTGGCGCCCAGGGGTCACTCAAGCCCGCCGAGACACCCCTCACGACCAGCCAAGAGGCGGAACGGGGCTGCCAGGCGGGTGTCAGGACGGTGTGCGGTTCCTGTCAGCAGGGCCCGGCAGGCTCGACGGTATGACGATCACCCTGCGGCCGGGCGCCACCGTGATGTTCACCGGCGACTCGATCACCGACCTGTGGCGGCCCGACGGTGAGGACCGGGCCGGGTACCCGCTCCGGATCGCCGGCGAATGGTGCTTCCGGCACCCCGGCCGGCCCATCACCTGGCTCAACACCGGACACGCCGGTGACCGGGTCGGCGATCTGGAGGCGCGCTGGCAGGCCGACGTGCTCGAGGTGCGGCCCGACCTGGTGTCGATCCTCGTCGGGGTCAACGACAACGGCTGGCACACCCTGGACCCGGACGGCCACGAGATCTCGGCGGACGAGTTCGCGGCGGGCTATCGCCGCCTGCTCGACCCACTGGCCGCGACGGGCACCGAGATCATCCTCATCGAGCCCTTCCTCCTGCCGGTCCACCGCGTCGTCGAGGCCGGGATCCATCGCGACGGCGGATCCGGCGCGGTGATCATCGACGACGGCGTCCGGCGTGCCTGGCGTACCGGCCTGAACCCGAAGATCGCGGCCGTCCGGCGACTCGCCGTCGAGTACGGCGCGCACCTGCTCCCCGCGGACGAGATGTTCGCCGGCCTGGCGGCGAGAACCGGCCCGGAACACTGGTCCGAGGACGGCGTGCACCCGACACCGGCGGGCCATGCCGCCCTTGCGGACGCCTGGCTGCGCCTGGTGGCCTGACCCGGCCGCCGCTCGACACGGGTTCCTGCGACGGCGGGCCTCGTCGTCGCGGCCGCACCGGCGGTGCCGCTGCGCGCCGCACCGCCGGTGCCGCCGGTGCCGCTGCGCCGCTGCGCGACGATCCGGGCGAGGTGCGGCCGTCCCTCCGCGAGGTCGGCCGGGGCCTTTGGGGGTCTCGTCGTGGCGGGTTCCCGTACGGTCGACGTACGTGAGGAAGACTTTGATTTTCGGTGTGATGCCGGTTCTGCTGATGGGCGGTGGAGTGCCCGCGAGTGCGGCGGCGCCGGTGGGGCTCTTCGACGACTTCAGCTGGGGGTCGGTGAGTGCGCTCCGGAAGCACGGGTGGGTGGTGCGGACCGGGACGGGTGCGCCGGGGGTGGCCGGGGAGGCGACCTGGAGCGCGGCGAACGTGGGGTTCGCGACGGTCGACGGGAGCCGGGGGCTGCGGCTGACCATGCGGACGGACGGGACGGCCGCCGGGACCTCACAGGCGGAGGTGGGGCGGGCCGCGGAGAAGAGCCGGGCCGGCACCTACCTGGCGCGGATCAAGTTCGCCGACCGGCCGGAGAGCGGCGTCGACGGGGATCATCTGGTGGAGACGTTCTTCGCGATCTCCTCGGTGGACGGGTGCGATCCGGCGTACAGCGAGACGGACTTCTCGGAGTACCTGCCCAACGGGGGATACGACGAGACGCGGACCCTCAACACGCAGACCTCGTGGGCGCGGGCGGGGGAGGAGTGCGGGGACTCGAAGGAGACCGACGAGTACCGCAGCTTCGCCGGGTGGCACACGGTGATGACGACCGTGAGCGGCGGGCACGTGCGGTACTACCTCGACGGTAAGCAGGTCGCCGATCACACCGGGAAGTACTACCCCCGGCACGACATGACGATCGCGTTCAACCTGTGGCTGCTCGATCTCGGCGGGCACACCGGGTCCGGGGTCAGCGTCTGGCGGCAGTCGGTGGACTACGTGTACTACGCGAAGAACCGGGTGCTGACCGCCAAACAGGCGACCGCCCGGGTCGCCGCGTATCGGAAGGCCGGGAAGTCGTACGTCAACACGCTCTGACGCCCGCCGCCTGCTGTCCGCCGTCCGCTGCGGGCTTGCGGGCGTTATGTCCAGTCTTGTCGACGACTGCGTGGGTGCGGTGTGGTGCTGTGTCGCTGGGCCGTCTGTTTCGGGGGCTGTCGTCGCGTGAGTCGTTGCGTGCGATGGGGTGGGGGTGGGGGAGGGAGGGGTAGTCGGCGGGCGGCGGGAACGGGGGAGCAGCATGGGGGTGGACGTACCGGAAGAGGAAGCGGGAGAGAAGCGCTGTGATCCATGACCGGCTGGTGGAGGCGGGCAGTGTGCAGCTCGCGGTGCGGGACTTCGGTGGGGAGCGGGCGCCGCTGGTGCTGCTGCACGGGGCCGGCGGGAATCTCGCGCAGATGACCACGCTGGCCCGGGCGCTGCGGGAGGGCTTCCGGGTGGTCACCATGGACCTGCGCGGGCACGGGCGGTCGGCGGACGGGGACTGGAGCTGGGACGCGGCGCTCGGCGATCTCGCGGCGGTCTGCGTGGAGCTGGCGCTGGACCGGCCGGCGATCGTGGGGGACGGGCTGGGCGGCATGGTGGCGGCGCTCTGGGGGCAGCGGCACCCGGAGTCGCCGGGCGTGGTGAGCCTGGACGGGAACCCGCCGCCGAGCCGGGTGGAGCAGCTGCCGGGGATGGATCCGGAGAAGGCGGCGGCGGAGCTGGCCCGGCTGGAGTCGGCGTTCGACGTGATCGAGGCGTCGGCGGGTGCGGACATCCCGGCGGACGAGCTCGCCGATCTGGTGGAGCGGCAGCGGATGGCGGCCCGGGACATGGGCGCCAACGAGAAGGTCTGGATCGAGGGTTTCCGGCGCAATCTGGTGCACACCCGGGAGGGGCGGACGTCGGTCCGGCCCAGCGCGTGGACCACCTCCCAGCTGCGGGAGCTGATCGGCGGGCTCGACCTCGGCCCGGTCTATGCGGCCACCACCTGCCCCGAGCTGGTCGTGCTCCCCACCCGGAACGCGCCGGAGCAGGAGTCCTTCGGCGAGCTGTACACCGCCTACCGGGACCACCTGGTCGAGCAGGTCCGGACCGCCGGGCGGCTGCGGTACCTCTCGCTCGCGGACGCCTCCTCGGCGATGGTGATCGAGCAGCCCGCGGCGCTGGCATCGGTGATCACCGGTTTCCTGACCGGTGAGCGGTAGCCACCCCCACGTGTGAGTCCGGGGGTCACCACGTCCCACAATGGGCATCGGTGACCCACATCGGACACGTGGAAGGGGAGCGACATGAGCGGGCCCGAGGACCTGCGGGCGGAGGCACAGGCCGTGCTGGCGCTGCTGGAGCCGCTGGGACAGCTCACACCCACCGGGGCGTTCGTCTCCGGGCTGATGGTCTCGCGCGACCTCGACGTGATGCTGCTCGGCGGTCCCGCGTTCAGCCCTGATGACGTCGTCGTGCTGCTCGGCACGGCTATCAAGATCAAGGGCATGACCGCTTTCTCGTACGCCGATGAACGCGACGAGAAGGAGGCGGAGCAGCGTTACCACCTCCGGCTGACCGTCGGGGAGTGGCGGGTCGACCTGTCGATCTGGCTGAACGACGACCACACCGGCGCCGTCGAGTGGCACGAGGCGCTGGCCGAGCGGCTGACCGGCGAGGAGCGCGAGGCGATCCTGGCGATCAAGAAGCTGTGGCACGAGCGGCCGGAGTACCCGGGCGGCTACGACGTCTACACGGCGGTACTGGACCACGGTGTGCGGACGGCGGTGGACTTCGGGGCGTGGCTCCGGAGCCGCTGAGGGGTATGGCGCGGAGCCGCTGAGTGGTGTGGCGCGGAGCCGCTGAGGGGTGTGGCGAGGAGTCGCCGGCACCATACGAAAGCGGAGCCGCCGGCCTCTATTCGAAATCGGACGTCAGCAGCGACACGAAGTCGATCGCGAGGATGCCCACGCCGATCAGGACCGGCCAGAGCAGGGCACCGCTGAACGCGCCCACGGCACTGTCCCGCCGGGCGTGTCGCTGGTGCCACTGGCCGATCAGGATCACTCCCACCACGGCGGCGGCGAGGCAACTCCAGCCGAGAGCGACGTACCGGAAGAGAAAGACGACGGCGAGAGCCACCGCCCAGACCGCGAACGCCTGCCCGAACCCGATGATGAAACGTCCTCCGTCGCGCATCGCCGGAGCGTAGACCAGCTGTGCAAGAACGATCGTCACTGCACGTATATCGATGGAGTGCGGAGGTGGCCCTTCCGTTCGGCGCGCGGGGCTTGTACGGTTTCCGGCGGACCGCGGGAGGATCATCAGTGCGTACACGAATCGCCGCCATCGGCGCCGTCGTGGTGCTCGCCGTCTCCGTGTCCGGGTGCGATCAGGGCGCCGAGGAGACCGCGACCACGCTCCCGCCGGTGACCGTGGCGACCGCGCCCGCCGCCTCCGCCGGTGGTGCCTGCATCCTCTGGGACTGGGGCTTCATCGAGGAGAACATCGGCGTCCGGTTCTCGGTGGCCGCCTCGGATCAGGTCGACGAGACCTCCACCTGCGTGGTGCAGACCGAGAACGGCTCCTGGCCCGACCTGACGCTCTCCGTGGTCGAGTCGACCAAGGCGGACGCGGACGTCTTCAACGACGACCGGGTCCCGAAGAAGGCGACCAAGCTCAAAGGGCTCGGCAAGGCCGCCTACCGGCTGAATTCGGCCGCCGCCGGCACACACGGCCCGGTCGTGGAGATCGGCTGGCTGAGCGAGGCCGAGCAGCTGCAGACGCTGAAGTTCACCTTCGCCAAGGGCGCGGGCGACAAGACCGAGGTCAGCAGCATGAACACCGGTCTGCTGGAGCTCGCGAAGGCGATGGACACCACCGGCTGAGCACGCGTACGGCAAGGGCCGGCCCGGAGCTCCGGACCGGCCCTCGCCGACGACGCGTCAGCGAGCGGCGACGAAGACCCGGGACGCCACCTCACGCGGCAGCCGGATCTTGTTGCCCGACTTGTCGATGGTGACGCCGTCCCGCTCCTGGGCCACCGTCACGGTCGAGCCCGGGTCGATCCCGGCGGCGTGCAGCTGCGACAGGACGTCCGCGTTGGTCTGGACGCTCTCGCAGATCCGCCGGACCACCACGTTGCCGGTCAGCCCGGGGAAGGCCAGGTTGCGCTCGCCGTGCCCGAAGACCGCGGCGGCGCCGGACTCGTCGTCCGGGAGGCCGAGCTGTTCCAGGCCCGGGATCGGATTCCCGTACGGCGAGCGGGTCGGCTTGTTGAGCAGCTCGTAGACCCGGCGCTCGACCGAGTCGCTCATCACGTGCTCCCACCGGCAGGCCTCCTCGTGGGCTTCCTCCCACGGCATGCCGATGACGTTGACGAGCAGCAGCTCGGCCAGGCGGTGCTTACGCATCACGGAGACCGCGGTGCTGCGGCCCGCGTCGGTCAGCACGAGGTGCCGGTCGCCCTCCACGGTGAGCAGACCGTCCCGTTCCATCCGGGCGACCGTCTGGCTGACCGTCGGACCGCTCTGGTGCAGGCGTTCCGCGATCCGTGCCCGCAGCGGGGGCACGCCCTCTTCCTCGAGTTCGAGAATGGTACGGAGATACATCTCGGTGGTGTCGACAAGGTCATTCATGATTACCACCGTCCGCAGGTGAGACCACGCGAGGTGGTATCGACGAGATCGTTCACGATGGGGTCCTCCCAGCAGCGATAATACCGCGCTGTAAGGGCCGGTCCTCGCGCGTGAGGGCACCCCCCGACGCCGGATGAGCGCGCCGTGACAGTACCGGAGCGCGCCGTGCGGCGCTGGAGACACATCGGCCACGCCCGGAGGATGGGACCTCACCGGCGGGTAGTGGCAGCATGTGGCGCATGGCGGACGAGACGACGGCGGTGGTGTGGGACGACGCACTGCTCGGCTACGACATGGGTGACCACCCGCTCAACCCGGTACGCGTCGAGCTGACCATGGCGCTCGCGCGGGGACTGGGCGTGCTGGACCGGCCCGGAGTGCGATTGATCACCCCGAGCCCGGCGGACGACGCGGCGCTGACCCGGGTGCACCGGGAGGACTACCTGGACGCGGTGCGCCACGCCCCGATCGACCCGTTCTTCACCGGTTGGGGGCTGAACACGCCCGACAATCCGGTCTTCGACGGGATGCACGACGCGTCCGCCTGGATCTGCGGCGCCAGCATCGCGGCGGCCGAGGCGGTCTGGTCCGGTGCCGCCCGGCGCGCCGTGAACGTGGCCGGCGGTCTGCACCACGCGATGCCCGCCCGGGCGGCCGGCTTCTGCGTCTACAACGACCCGGCGGTGGCGATCGCCTGGCTGCTCGACCACGGCGCGCAGCGGGTGGCCTACGTCGACGTGGACGTGCACCACGGCGACGGCGTGCAGACCGCGTTCTGGAACGACCCCAGGGTGCTCACCGTCAGCCTGCACGAGACGCCGCTGACGCTCTTCCCGGGCACCGGGTTCTGCGACGAGACCGGCGGGCCGGGCGCCGAGGGGAGCGCGGTCAACGTGCCGCTGCCGCCCGGCACCGGGGACGAGGGCTGGCTGCGGGCGTTCCACGCGGTGGTGCCCTCGGTGGTCCGGGCGTTCGCGCCGGAGATCATCGTCAGCCAGTGCGGCGCCGACGCGCACCGCCTCGACCCGCTGGCCGACCTGCGGCTCTCGGTCGACGGCCAGCGGGCGGCGTACATCGCGCTGCGCGGGCTCGCCGACGAGGTCTGCGACGGGCGCTGGGTCTCCATGGGCGGCGGCGGGTACGCCCTCGTCGAGGTGGTCCCCCGGGCCTGGTCGCACCTGCTCGCGGTGGCCACCGGGGAGCCGCTCGCCCCCGGCACGCCGACGCCGGCCGCCTGGCGCAAGCTCGCGGCCGCCCGCCGTCCGGGCACTACGATTCCGGAGGCGATGACCGACGGTACGGAGCCCGTCTTCGAACCCTGGTCGCCGGATGCCACCGGCCCCGTCGACAAGGCGGTCCTGGCGGCCCGGAACGCGGTCTTCCCGCTGCACGGCCTGGACCCGTACGACCCCCGCGACTAGAAGGGCAAGACGGTGAAGCGAAGCGCGGACGTCCTGCTCGCCGACGGCAGCGCCGTGCACCTGCGGCGGATCCGGCCGGAGGACGCCGATGCCATCGTCGACTTCCACTCCCGGATGAGCGACCGGACCCGGTATCTGCGCTACTTCTCGCCGTACCCGCGGATCCCGGAACGGGACCTGCACCGCTTCGTGAACGTGGACCACCGGGACCGCGAGGCCTTCGTGACGGTCGACCCGGACGGCCGGATCACCTCGGTCGGCCGGTATGAACGGCTCGGCCCGGACTCGCCGGACGCCGAGGTCGCCTTCGTGGTCGAGGACGCGCACCAGGGCCGGGGGATCGGCTCGGTGCTGCTGGAGCACCTGGCCGACGCGGCCCGGGTGCACGGCATCACCCGCTTCGTCGCCGAGGTGCTGCCGGAGAACAACGGGATGCTCCGGGTCTTCGGCGACACCGGCTACCAGGTCCAGCGCCGGTACGCCGACGGCGTGGTCCACCTCAGCTTCCCGATCCGGCCGACCGAGAGGTCCCGCGAGGTGCAGGAGTCCCGCGAGCACCTGACCGAGGCCCGGTCGATCGCCCGGCTGGTGGCGCCGCGCGGGGTGGCGATCTACGGCGCGAGCGCCAGCGGGCAGGGCATCGGGGCGGCCATGCTCGGCAACCTGCGGGACGGCGGGTACACCGGTGCGCTGGTGCCGGTGCATCCCACGGCCGAGCGGGTGGCGGGGCTGCCGGCGTACCGGAAGGCCTCGGACGCCGCCGCGCCGATCGACCTGGCCCTGATCGCGGTGCCGGCGGAGCGGGTGGCGGAGGCCCTGGCCGACGCGGCGCACGCCGGCGCCGGCGGCGTGGTGATCGGCTCGGCCGGCTTCGCGGAGGCGGGCGCCGCGGGCGCGGCCCGGCAGCGTCACCTGATCGAGACCGCGCACGGCGCCGGCCTGCGGGTGATCGGCCCGAGCAGTTTCGGGATCGCCAACACCGATCCGGACGTCCGGCTCAACGCGACCATGGCGCCGCGCCTGCCGGCCGCCGGGCGGGTGGGCTTCTTCAGCCAGAGCGGCGCGCTCGGCGTGGCGCTGCTGGCCGAGGCGGACCGGCGGGGCCTCGGGCTCTCCAGCTTCGTCTCGGCGGGCAACCGGGCGGACGTCTCCGGCAACGACCTGCTGCAGTACTGGCAGGACGACCCGGGGACCGACGTGGTCCTGCTCTACCTGGAGACCTTCGGCAACCCGCGGAAGTTCGCCCGGCTGGCCCGGCGGATGAGCCGGGTGAAGCCGGTGGTCGCGGTCGCCTCGGCCACCCGGCCGCCCGGGCTCGCCGGTGACCTGCCCGGCCCGGACGCCCACGCGGTGACCGCGCTCTTCGCCCGCTCCGGGGTGATCCGGGTGGACACCGTGCAGGAGCTCTTCGACGTCGGCATGCTCCTGGCGCACCAGCCGCTGCCGGGCGGGCGCCGGGTGGCCGTGGTCGGCAACTCGTCCGCGCTCGGCGCGCTCGCGGTGGTGGCCTGCCGGGCGGCCGGCCTGGTGGTGGCGGAGGGCTACCCGCTGGACATCAGCCCGCTGGCGACCGCGCACGACCTGGCCGACGCGCTCGCCGACGCCGCGGTCGACGAGCGGGTGGACGCGCTGGTCGCGGTGATCGCGCCGCCGGTGCCGGGCCAGCTCACCGAGGATGACGCGGACTTCACCGCGGCGCTGGCGAGCGTGGCGCTGGCCGGGGAGAAGCCGACGGTGGCGACGCTGGTCTTCGGCCGGGTGCCGCCGCGGGTGCCGGTCTACCCCTCGGTCGAGGAGGCGGTCCGGGCGCTGGCCCGGGTGGTCAACTACGCGGACTGGCTGCGCCGCCCGCCGGGTGTGATGCCGGTCCTGCCGGCGGTGGACCCGGCGGCCGCCGGGGCGGCGGAGACCACGGGCGACATGCTCTCCGCGTACGGCATCCCGGTGGTGCCGTCGACCCTGGTCCACTCGGCGGACGCGGCGGCCCGGGCGGCGCAGGGGCTGGGCTTCCCGGTGGCGCTCAAGGCGGCGGGTGGCGGGTTGCGCCACCGGATCGACCTCGGCGCCGTCCGCCTCGCCCTCGCTGACCCGGTCGCGGTACGCGCGGCGTACACCGAGCTCGCGGGCACCTTCGGCGCCGAGGTGCTGGTGCAGACGATGGTCGCGCCCGGGGTGGCCTGCGTGATCGAGGTGGTGGAGGACCCGGCGTTCGGCCCGGTGGTCGGTTTCGGTCTCGGCGGCGTGGCCAGCGAGCTCCTCGGCGACCTGGCGTGGCGGGCCGCCCCGCTGACCGACCGGGCGGCCGAGGCACTGGTCGACGAGCCGCGCGCGGCACCGCTGCTGCACGGGTACCGCGGCTCGACCCCGGTGGACCGGGACGCGCTGATCGACCTGCTGCTGCGGGTGGGCCGGCTCGCCGACGAGCAGGGCCGGGTCCGCTCGCTGCTGCTGAACCCGGTGCTGGTCCGCCCGGACGGCTTCTCGGTGCTGCACGCCGCGATCGAGTTCGGCGACCCGGGCGTCCGCCCCGACACCGGCCCCCGTCGGCTGGAGCCGGTGTGACGGATCGAGTGGATCAGCTGGCGTAGGCCTCGAGGCGGGAGGCCCGCTCCGGGTCGCGCAGCTTCAGCATGGTGACCTTCTCGATCTGGCGGATCCGCTCGCGGCTCAGGCCGAACTCGCGGCCCACCTCGTCGAGGGTGCGCTGGCGGCCGTCGTCCAGGCCGAAGCGCAGCCGGATCACCGCGGACTCCCGCTCGGAGAGCGTGGCGAGCACGATCTCCACCTGGCCGCGCAGCTCGCCCTGGCCGAGGCTCTCGCCGGGCTGGGCCGAGCCGGCCGCCGCGACGAAGTCGCCGAGCGCGCTCTCGCCGTCCTCGCCGACCGCCTGGTCCAGGCTGACCGGCTCCCGGTCGTACGAGATCAGCTCGATGACCTGGAACTCCGGCACGCCCATCGCCTGGGCGATCTCGCCGACCGTGGCCTCCCGGCCGAGCTGGGCGGCCAGGTCGCGGCGGGCCCGGACCATCCGGTTGACCTGCTCGACCATGTGCACCGGGATGCGGATGGTGCGGGCCTGGTCGGCCATGGCGCGGGTGATGGCCTGGCGGATCCACCAGGTGGCGTACGTGGAGAACTTGTAGCCCTTGGTGTAGTCGAACTTCTCGACGGCGCGGATGAGGCCGAGGTTGCCCTCCTGGATCAGGTCCAGGAACGCCATGCCGCGACCCGTGTAGCGCTTCGCGATGCTGACCACGAGGCGGAGGTTCGCCTCGAGAAGGTGGTTCTTGGCGGCCCGGCCCTCGGCCGCGATGATCTCGAGCAGCGGGGCCAGGTCGTCGGCGGCGCCGGGGAGCAACTCCTCGGCGTAGAGGCCTGCCTCGATACGCTTGGAGAGCGTCACCTCCTCGACGGCGGTGAGCAGGCGTGTCCGGCCGATACCGTTGAGGTACGCGCGGACCAGGTCGGCGGAGACGCCGCGCTCGTCCGTGGCGTCGAGGTCGGCCAGCGGCTCGACGTCGTCCGTCATGATGTCCTCAACCGTCGCCTTCGTCTGCAGGACCATCTGAAGTCCCCTCCCCCGTCTCGTGCGTACCAGCCGCATCCGTGCCGGTGCCGAGAAGTCTTGTCGCAGGCGCGTTAAGCGGAGGTGAGGCCAGCGTCCAGGTGGCATGAATCAGGGAGAACCCTGACGTCGCCTTACCGACAAACGTTTTCGGGTTGTCACAGCGGGTTACTGTTCAGTCGTGGTCTTCAAGCGAATGCTCCAGGCGCTCGGGGTGGGCGGTCCCTCGGTCGACGCCGTGCTGACGAGCCCGGACTGCCGTCCCGGCGGCACCCTGGAGGGCGCCGTCCAGATCCTCGGCGGCGACCACCCGGTCGACGTGGAGTACCTGGCGATCGGCCTGCTCACCCGGGTCGAGGTGGAGAGCGGCGACAGCGAGTACCACACCGACCAGGAGTTCCACCGGCAGCGGCTGACCGGCTCGTTCCGCCTGGAGCCGGGTGCCCGCCACGACGTCCCGTTCACCTTCCCGGTGCCCTGGCAGACCCCGATCACCGAGGTGTACGGCCAGCACCTGCACGGCATGACGATGGGCCTGAGCACCGAGCTCGAGGTGGCCCGCGCGGTCGACAAGTCCGACCTGGACCCGGTCGCGGTGCACCCGCTGCCCGCCCAGGAGCGGATCCTCGACGCCCTGCTGCGGCTCGGATTCCGGTTCGGCCGGGCCGACGTGGAGCGTGGCCGGGTCTACGGTGTCGAGCAGGAGCTCCCGTTCTACCAGGAGATCGAGTTCTATCCGCCTCCGCCGTTCGCCCGCGGCATCAACCAGCTGGAGCTGACCTTCCTGCCCACGCCCCGGCGGCTGCAGGTGGTGCTGGAGCTGGACAAGCGCGGCGGCCTCTTCACCGAGGGCCACGACGCGTTCGGCAGCTTCGACGTGGACTACGCCACTGTGGACCAGGTCGACTGGGTGGCGAAGCTGGACGGGTGGCTGCGCCAGGCCGCCCAGCGCCGGGGGCTCCTCTTCTAGATCTCCAGCAGGAGCGTGCGCGGGCCCACGTTCACGCTCTCCACCAGCATGTGGGTGCGGAAACGGCCGGTCTCCACCGTCGCGCCCCGGGTGCGGAGCGCCTCGACGTACGCCTCGACCAGCGGCTCGGCGGCCTCGGCCGGCGCCGCCGCGTTCCAGGTCGGGCGGCGGCCCTTGCGCGCGTCGCCGTAGAGCGTGAACTGGCTGACCACCAGCAGCGGCGCGTTCTCGTCCGCCGCGGACCGGTCGCCGTCCAGGATCCGCAGCTCCCAGGTCTTGCGGGCGAGATCGGCGGCCGTCGCCGGGGTGTCGTCGTGGGTGACGCCGACCAGGACCAGCAGTCCGTCCTTGATCTCGCCGACGATCTCGTCCCCGACGGTCACGCTCGCCCGGCTGACGGTCTGTACCAGTGCGCGCATCAAAAATCCGTCCTTTCGCGGGCCGCCTCACGGTAGCAGCCGCAAAGGATTGGTTTGGATGAATACGTCCTCATCGCGAAGGGGCCGGTGCCAGGATTCGTCAGGGGCGGAGGGGCCGTCGGCGGATCGGGCCGGGCGGTGTCCGGGCCCCACCGAGGGCGACGCGCCCGACCGGATTCAGATGGGAGACACACCCATGCCCCTCACCAGTACCGCCTCCGGGCGGACGACCGAGACCGCTCGTACGTCCCGGCCGGCGGCCGCCCCCGCGACGACCAGGGCGGGCCGGCCACCGGACAACGACGCCACCCGGCGCCAGGCGCGGTCGGTCGCCAAGCAGCAGCAGGCGGCCGAGCGGATCGCGACGGCGACCGCGGAGATCTCCGCGCAGAACGCCCAGGCCGCCGAGGCGTCCCGGCAGCTCTCCGAGACCATGCAGCAGATCGCGGCGGGCGCCGAGCAGTCCTCCGGCGCCACCCAGCAGAGCCTGGCCGCGATGAACCAGGTCGAGGAGCGGGTCGGTGGCCAGGAGCAGACCACCCGGCAGGTGGCCGAGCTGAGCCAGGCGCTGCAGAGCCTGCTCAACGAGACACGGAACGGGATCAGCGGGCTGCTCGCCAACGTCGACAGCGCCTCGGCCCGGCAGACCGCCTCGGTGGTCACCATCACCGAGCTGGAGAAGCAGGCCGACGAGATCGGCGAGATCGTCAAGACCGTGGCGCACATCGCCGACCAGACCAACCTGCTGGCCCTGAACGCCGCGATCGAGGCGGCCCGGGCCCGGCAGCACGGCAAGGGCTTCGCGGTGGTCGCCGACGAGGTACGCACCCTCGCCGAGACCAGCGAGCGCAGCGCGCGGCAGATCCGCGACCTGATCGACGAGGTGCGCAACAGCGTCACCGAGATCGCCGGGGCGGTGCAGAAGTCGGCCGAGACGGCGCGCACCGAGGTGGAGAAGGGCAACACGATCACCTCGCAGCTGGAGACGATCCGCGCCGACATGGGGACGATCATGACCGGGGCCACCGAGATGGCGACCGCGGCGGACCGGGCCAAGAAGGCGGCCGGCGCGGCCAAGCAGCGCTCCGAGGAGATCGCCGCGGCGGCCGAGGAGCAGTCCGCGGCGTGCGAGGAGTCGCTGCAGACGGTCGGCCAGCAGACCCAGGCGCTGCGCCAGAGCGACCAGGCCGCGGAGAACCTGGCCGAGGTCGCCGAGACGCTGCGCAGCAGCACCGACATCGCCAAGAGCGCGGAGGACGTGGCCTCCACGGCCGAGCAGCTCTCCGCGGCGGTGGAGGAGATCAACCGGGCCGCCGGGCAGATCGACGTGGCGATCAAGGAGATCAGCTCGGGGGCGCGTACCGCCGCGGAGAAGGGCGCGCAGACCGCCGAGGCGGTCAGCCAGATCGAGGAGGGCGCCCAGCTCTCGGCGACCCGCGGCACCGCCGCGGTGGAGCGCGCCGACGCGATCCTGGAGTTGCTCGGCACCAACCGGGAGGCGGTCGACTCGATGATCGACGCGATCGGCACCGCCGCCCGCGACGGCATCGAGAACGTCCGCAAGGTCACCGAGCTGGAGCAGATCTCCCGGCGGATCGACAAGATCGTCGACGCGATCGCGAACGTCTCGATCCAGACCAACATGCTCGCGGTGAACGGCTCGGTCGAGTCGGCCCGGGCCGGCGAGTTCGGCAAGGGTTTCGCCGTGGTCTCCACCGACATCCGCAACCTGGCCCGTGACTCGGCGGACAACGCCGACCGGATCAAGGACCTGGTCAAGGCGGTGCAGGACCGGATCGTCGAGGTGCGTGGCGACCTGGAGGAGACCAGCCGCATGTCGCTCGCCGAGGTGGAGGCGGCCAAGGCCACCACCTCCCGGCTGGCCGAGATCGAGCGGGACATGCAGCAGGTGCGCACCGGCAACGAGGAGGTCCGCGAGTCCGCGGAGACGATCGCGAAGACGCTGGGCGAGGTGAAGAAGGGCCTGGAGCAGATCTCGTCCGCCGCCAGTCAGGCGCAGACCCTGGCCGGGCAGGCCTCCACGGCCGCGCGCGAGCAGGCACAGGGCGCCGAGGAACTGGCCGCCGCGGTCGAGGAGATCGCCGCGCTCGCCGACGAGCTGCAGAACGCGGCCTGAGCCGGACCGGAGAGGACACGATGAGTGTCGACATGGACGAGGCCGTCGAGGCGGACCTCGACGAGGACAGCGCCGACTACGTCACCTTCGACATGGCCGGGGAGCGGTACGCGTTCCCGATGCGCCGGGTCCAGGAGATCATCCGGATGCCCACGGTGGTGAAGGTGCCGCTCGGCCCGCCGTCGATGGAGGGCCTGGCCAACCTGCGCGGCCGGGTGCTCCCGGTGGTCAGCCTGCGGCTCTGCTGCGCGATGGAACAGACCCCGCACGACGAGACCACCCGGGTGATCGTGGTGGACGGCGGGGTGCCGCTCGGCTTCGTGGTGGACCGGGTCTCCAGCGTGATCAGCATCGACCCGTCGGCGGTCGAGCCGGCCGACGCGGTGCAGTCGACGGTCCAGTCCGACGTGCTGGTCGGCGTGATCAAGTCGGACGGCGGCGGGATGACCACCGTGCTCGACGTGGACCGCCTGATCGGGAGCCAGTTCGCCCGCCTCGCCGAGACCCAGCGCACCGCGCAGCGCGACGCGTCGCCCCGGATGCCCGGGGAGAACGACGGGGACGGCGAGCTCGACGACACCCTGGAGCTGGTCAGCTTCGCGGTCGAGGGCCAGGAGTACGCCCTCCCGATCGACCAGGTGCAGGAGATCGTCCAGGCGCCCGAGGCGGTGAGCCACGTGCCCAACGCGGGCAGCCGGGTGCTCGGCGTGATCGACCTGCGCGGGCGGCTGCTGCCGGTGGTGAGCATGCGCCGGGTCTTCGGGCTGCCGGTGACGCCGCTCGAACCACAGAACCGGATCGTCGTGGTGTCGCTGGAGGAGGGCGTGGTCGGTGTCGTGATGGACACCGTCCGCGAGGTGCTGCGGGTGCCGCACCAGCTCGTCGCCCCGCTGCCCGCCGTGGTGGCCGGGGAGGGCCGCAAGACCGAGGTGGAGTCGGTGGTCCGGCTGGAGGACGGCAAGCGGCTGGTCTCGGTGCTGAGCGTCAACCGGATGTTCGACTCGCCCGAGGTACGCGACGAGATCGCCGACTACGCGGAGGACGAGGGGGAGATGGCGGAGGACCGTACGGCGGTGGCCGACGACGGCCGGGGCGACGAGGAACTGTTCGTCGTGTTCCGTCTCGACGAGGAGGAGTACGCGGTCGACGTCGACGCGGTGCAGGAGATCATCCGGGTGCCCGAGGCGCTGATCCGGGTGCCCAAGTCGCTCCCGTTCGTGGAGGGGCTGGTCAACCTGCGCGGCACCGTGCTGCCGGTGGTCGACCTGCGGACCCGGCTCGGTCTGGGCCGGGGCGAGCGGGACGAGCGGCAGCGGATCGTCGTGCTGATCATCGGCGGGGTGCGGACCGGTTTCATCGTCGACTCGGTGGCCGAGGTGGCCCGGGTCGGCCGCAACGTGCTGGAACCGGCCCCGGAACTCTCCGCCGAGCAGGCCCGGGTGGTGTCCCGGGTGGCGAACCTGCCGGACCAGCAGCGGATGCTCCTGCTCGTCCAGGTCGACCAGCTGCTCGCCGCGGACCAGGCGGCAGAGGCCGCGGAGATCTGCGAGTCGGTCGCCGACGAGGCGCTCGTCGCCCTCTGATCGGAGTCTCTCGCAGTGGTAGCCACGTCAGTCCTGGTGGTCGACGACTCGGCCCTGATGCGCCGCGCGCTCAAGGGCATCCTCACCGATGCCGGCGAGTTCGACGTGCACACCGCACGCAACGGGGTGGACGCCCTGGAACAGCTGGAACGCGTCCACCCCGACGTGGTGACCCTGGACGTCAACATGCCGGAGATGGACGGCCTCACCTGCCTGGCCCGGATCATGGAGGAGCAGCCGACACCGGTGGTGATGGTCTCCTCGCTGACCGAGCACAACGCGCTGGTCACCCTGGAGGCGCTGGAACTGGGCGCGGTGGACTACGTGCCGAAACCGGGTGGCACGGTCTCGCTCAACATCGACGAGGTCTCCGCCGACCTGATCCGCAAGGTGCGCGGCGCCGCCTCGGTCCGGCTGAAGCGGGCCGGCGGACTGCGCGACCGGATGCGGGCCCAGCGCGAGAAGACGGCGGCCGCCCCGCCGCGCCGGCAGCTCTCCGCGGCCGGATCGGTGGACATGGTGCTGATCGGCTCGTCGACCGGGGGCCCGGCCCTCCTCTCCGACCTGCTGCCGCAGCTGCCCGGGACACTCGGGGCACCGGTGGTGCTGGCCCAGCACATCCCGGCCTCGTTCACCGCCCCGCTGGCCCGGCGGCTGGACGAGGAGTGCGCGCTGCGGGTGCACGAGGTGGACCGGATCATGCCGGTCCAGCGTGGCGGCGTCTACATCGGCCGGGGCGGGGCCGACGTGGTGGTGGCCCGCCGCAGCGACGGCCTGATCGTCAAGAGCGTGCCGGCCGCGGCCGAGTACCGCTGGCATCCGAGCGTGGACCGGATGGTCGCCTCGGCCCGCCGGTACGTCGACCCGGAGCGGCTGGTCTGCGTGCTGCTCACCGGGATGGGCGACGACGGCGCCGCCGAGATGTCCGAGGTCAAGGCGGGCGGCGGCCGGACCATCGCGGAGTCCGAGGAGACGGCCGTGGTCTGGGGCATGCCGGGCGAGCTGTCCCGGCGCGGCGGCGCCACCGAGGTGCTGCCCGCGTACGAGATCGCCGGGCGACTGGCCGACTGGGTTCGCTGAGCGCGGAGAAGGAGATCACGGTGGGACTCGTCCGCAAGCAGGCCCCCCAGGAGCCGGTGACGGCGCCGCCGGAGCAGGAGCCGGTGGCGGCGCTGATCGCCCGGCTCGGCGACGCGGATCCGGACCAGCGCCGGGAGGCCGCGCTGGACCTGGTCGGCGCGCCGGAGGCGATCCCCGAACTGCTCGCCCGGGTCGGCGCCGAACCGGTGCCCCGGGTCCGGGACGCGATCCTGACCACGCTGGCCGCACACGACACCGACGTGGTGGCCGGCGGTCTCGCGATCCACCTGGCCAGCGACGAGGCCGGGCTGCGGACCGCGGTCGCCGAGGCGCTGGCCACCATGCCGCTCTCGGTGCCCGACCTGGTCCCCAGCCTGATGGCCGCCCCGGACCACGACGTCCGGGTGATGACCGCGATGGTGCTGGCCGATCTGGCCCACCCGGAGGCGAAGACCTGGCTGGTCCGGATGATCGCCGAGGATCCGCACCCGAACGTGGTGACCGCCGCGATCGACGCGCTGCTCCCGGCGGCCGGCCCGGAGCACGCCCCGGTGCTGGAGGCCGCCGCGGCCCGCTTCCCGGACGATCCGTTCCTGAGCTTCACGGTACGGGCGGCCCTGCCCCGGCTCACCGGACCGGCACTATGACGAGCACCGCCGCGACCGGTGCCGGGCTCGCCGACGCCGACTTCGAGCGCTTCACCGAGTACTTCTACAAGCGGACCGGGATCCACTTCGCCCCGTCGAAGCGGTACTTCGTGGACAAGCGGATCGAGGCCTGCATCCGGGAGTCCCGGTACGGCACGTTCACCAGCTGGTTCGCCGCGCTGCGGATGAACGAGAAGCCGGAGATGCTGCAGCAGGTCATCAACGAGCTGACCGTCAACGAGACGTACTTCCTGCGCGAGGACTACCAGTTCGACGCGATGCTCAGCACGGTGCTCCCGGCGGTGCTGGCCGCGCGGGGTGGGGTGCACCGGATGGCCGGGCCGGTGAAGATCCTCTCGCTGCCCTGCTCGACCGGGGAGGAGCCGTACTCGATCGCGCTCCGCCTGCTGGAGGAGTGGGACCAGATCGACCACGTGGACGTCGAGATCCACGGTGCCGACATCGACAGCGAGGTGCTGGCCAAGGCGGCGCACGCCAGTTACGGCGAGCGATCCCTGCAGCGGGTGCCGAAGCCCTGGCTGGCCAAGTACTTCGTCCCGGTCGGCGCCGGCCGCTACCAGGTCGACGAGGGCATCCGCGGCGCGGTCACCCTGCACCGGGTGAACGTCTGCGACACCGCGGCGATGCGGTCGTACCGCGACTACGACGTGATCTTCTGCCGCAACGTGCTGATCTACTTCGACGAGCTCTCCAGCCGGCGGGCCGCCGAGAACCTGTTCGGCGCGCTGCGCCCGGGCGGCTACCTCTTCCTCGGCCACTCCGAGTCGATGAGCCGGATCTCGCCGATCTTCACACCGACCCGCCTGCCGGAGGGCATCGTCTACCAGCGACCGACCGGAGCCACGTGATGAGCCTGGATACTGCGGAAACACCGGCGCGGGCCCGGGTGCTCGTCGTCGACGACGCCGCCACGGTGCGGCTTTACCACACCAGCCTGCTCGGCGAGGCCGGGTTCGAGGTGGCCGAGGCCGCGAACGGGCTGGAGGCGGTGGAGGCCGCGATGGGCACCGCGTACGACCTCTTCGTGGTGGACGTGAACATGCCGAAGATGAACGGCTACGCCTGCGTCGAGACGCTCCGTTCGGAGACGGTGGGCAGCGCGGCGCCGGTGCTGATGATCAGCACCGAGGACCGGTCCGGCGACGCGGACCGGGCGTACCAGGCCGGGGCAAACCTCTACCTGGTCAAACCGGTCGCGGCGGAGCGGCTGGTCCGGGTGGCCCGGATGCTCACCTGGGGGAAGGGCCCGGTCGCATGAACCCGCTGCTCGCCCAGTTCCTCGCCGAGGCGAACGACCTGCTCGCCTCGGTCGACGAGGGCCTGCTCCAGCTGGAGCGTGACCCCGGCGATCCGGACCTGGTCAACGAGGTGTTCCGGGCCGCGCACACGTTCAAGGGTTCGTCGGGGCTCTTCGACTTCCCGGAGCTGACCCGGCTCACCCACGCCGCCGAGGACCTGCTGGACGCGGTCCGCGGCGGCCGGCTGGCCCTCGACTCCGGGATGACCGACGACCTGCTCGCCTCCTTCGACCTGATCCGCGGCTGGCTCGCGCACGTCACCCAGCACGAGCGCCTGCCCGCGACGGCCGGCGGCGACGCCTCCGGTCTGATCGCCAAGCTGCGTGCGCCTCTCGGTGGCGATGCTGCGGCGGCCTCCGCCGCCGGTTCCGAGAGTCTTCCGGTACGCGCGATCGACCCACCCCCGGACTGGCTGGCGACGTTCGGCACCGAGTGGCTGACCGAGGTCGCGACCTGGCTCGACACCACCACCGCGACGCTGCGGTTCGTCCGGTACCTGCCGGACCAGGACTGCTTCTTCCGTGCCGAGGACCCGGTGCACCTGGTCCGCCAGGTGCCCGGCATGGACCGCCTGATCGTGGTCCCGCCGGAGCGGTGGCCGGCCACCGAGGAGTACGACGAGTACGTCTGCCTGCTCTCCTTCGTGCTCGCCACCCGGGCCTCTGCCGGTGAACTGGAATACCTGTTCCGCTACGTCCCCGACCAGGTCCAGATCGCCGAGCTGGACGCCGCCGCGATCAACCGGCACCTCTCCGGTGAGCCCGAGCCGGTCGCCGTCCACCCGCACGCCGCCCATGCGCTGGCCGTCGACCCGGCGCTCGCCGCCGACGCCCGGGCGGTGCTCGCCGCGGCCCATCGGACGCTGGCGATCGGCGAGCCGGCCGGCACCCAGCTGCTCGCCCTGATCCACGCGGTGACCGCCGCCGCCCACGTGCTCGGCGTACCGCTGGACCTGGCCGGCGCGGACCGGGAGACGGTCAACGCCGCGGTCGAGGGCCTGCTCGGCGAGGCGCCCGACGAGCCGGTCGCCGAGCCGCCCGCGGTGGCGCCGCCGGTCATCGAGGCGCTCGCGGCGCCCCCGGCGGCGGTACCGGCCGAGGCGGCGGGCCGGGCCGACGACCCGGGCGGCCAGGTCGGCACCCGGGTGCTCAAGGTCGACCAGGAGAAGGTGGACCGGCTGATGGAGCTGGTCGGCGAGCTGAACGTGGCGAAGAACGGGCTGACCTTCCTGGCCGACGCGGCCGAGGAGGAGTTCGGCAGCCGGGTGCTCAGCCGGCGGATCAAGGACCAGTACGCGGGCATGCACCGGATCGCCGAGGAGTTGCAGGCCGCGGTGATGGACGTCCGGATGCTGCCGCTCTCGGTGGCGTTCGGCCGGTTCCCGCGCCTGGTCCGCGACCTGAGCCGACGCCTCGGCAAGACCATCGAGCTGGTGACCGAGGGCGAGGACACCATGGCCGACAAGGACGTGATCGAGGCGCTCGGCGATCCGCTGGTGCACCTGGTGCGCAACAGCCTGGACCACGGCATCGAACCGCCCGCGGAGCGGATCGCGGCGGGCAAGCCGCAGACCGCCCGGCTCACTCTGGCCGCGGTCGCCGACGGGGACGCGGTGATCGTCGAGGTGTCCGACGACGGCCGCGGCGTGGATCCCGTGCGGGTCAAACGGAAGGCGTACGAGAAAGGCCTGATCTCGGAGGAAGAGCTGGAGTCGCTGAGCGATAGTGAAGCGGTGGACCTGGTGTTCCGCCCGGGCTTCTCGACCGCCGACCAGGTCTCGGACCTGTCCGGGCGCGGTGTCGGGATGGACGCGGTGCGGGCCAGCGTGGAGAAGCTCGGCGGCACCGTGACGATGCGCTCCACCCTCGGCGCGGGCACCGTGACCCGGCTGCGGCTGCCGCTCTCCATGGCGGTCACCCAGGTGATGGTGGTGAGCGTGGCCGGACAGCGCTTCGGCGTCCCGGTCGACCTGGTCGTCGAGACGGTCCGGATGCCGGCCGCCGAGATGGGCCGGGTGCTGCACCAGGACGTGGTGGTGATGCGCGGCGAGGTGGTCCCGGTCGTCGACCTGGCCCGGGCCCTGGAGATGCCCTGGACCCCGGATCCCGCCGCCGACCGGGCGATCCTGGTGGTCGCGGTCAACGGTCAGCGGATCGGGCTGCTCGTCTCGCAGTTCCACCGCGAGGTCGACGTGATCCTCAAACCGATGGACGGACTGCTCGCCTACGCCGACGAGTTCTCCGGCACCGCACTGCTCGGCGACGGCCTGGTGCTGCTGGTGCTCAACGTGAAGGAGGTGCTGGGGCTTGCCGCTCGAACTGCATGACGACAGCGCCACGCTGATCGGCGTGGTGACCGTCGACGAGGTGGAGCAGCTCACCGCCTGGCTCCGGGGCTCCCAGCGGCCCCGGGTCAGCCTGCGCCGATGCAACCATCTGCATACCGGCGCGCTCCAGGCGTTGTTGTTGTTCCGGCCGAAGGTATCAGCGGCACCGAAGGACGCCTTCCTGGCGGCCCAGGTGCTCCCGCTGCTCACCGGGAGCAGCGGCCCAGCCAGCCGACAGGGGACCGAACCGCCATGACCACCGTGATGCTCGTCGACGACTCCGCCACCATGCTGATGAGCCTGAAGTCGATCCTCACCAAGGCCGGATACACCGTGGAGACCGCCGGCCACGGCAAGGAGGCCCTGGAGAAGCTCGGCAAGGGGGTCAAGCCGAACCTGATCATCAGCGACGTCAACATGCCGCAGATGGACGGGATCACCTTCGCCCGCGAGGCCCGCAAGGCCCCGGGCATGCGGTTCACCCCGATCCTGATGCTGACCACCGAGTCGGAGCAGAGCAAGCGCGCCGAGGCCAAGAGCGCCGGCGCCACTGGCTGGCTGGTCAAGCCGGTCGGACCGGACCAGCTGCTCGGTGTGATCAAGCAGGTGCTGCCCGGGGCCTGAGCGCCCCTCGTCGATGAGAGGTATCGCATGCCCAGTCTTCTCCGTAAGCTCTCGCTCTCCCCGGACGAGCCGGCCGAGCAGGGCGTGCGCGGGGACGTCGTGGCCGAGGCGCTGGACCCGATCCCGGCGTACTGCGATGTGATCGACGGTCACGTGCGCGACGTCATCGAGCAGACCGGGGACGCCGCGCATGCGATCATCCAGCAGCTCGTTGCGGTCGACTCGCTCGCGGAGGTGATGGCCGGCGACGTGTCCCAGCTCGCCGGCACCCTCACCCGTACCGAGAGTGAGCTCGGCCAGGTCGGCGAGTCGAACGACCAGCTGGTCGGGCGCCTGATCGCGTACTTCCTGTACCGGGACAGCCAGATCCGCGCCCTGGTCGACCGGATGCGCGAGCTCGACCAGCACGTCAAGCAGATCGAGGAGGTCAGCCGGGCCACCAACATCCTCGCGCTGAACGCGATGATCGAGGCGGTCCGGGCCGGCGACGCGGGCGAGGGCTTCTCGGTCGTCGCCGACGAGGTGCGCAAACTGGCCCACCGGTCCGCCGAGGCGGCACACGGAATCGGCAGCAACATCCACGACCTGACTGCGAAGCTGGACTCGGTGCTCTCCGACGACACCGCGTTCGACCGGGGGCAGGAGTTCCCGCAGACGAACGAGGACACCGCGATGACCCGCCGGCTCGGCGGGATCGCGAACGCGCAGCGGGAGATGTCACAGATGGTCAGCGGGATCCTGCGGGACACCATCCAGGCCGCCGAACAGGTCCAGCGCAGCACCGCCGCCCTCACCGCGGAGAGCACCGGCGCGGTGGGTCACGTCCAGTTCCAGGACATCAGCCGGCAGATGCTGGAGCACGTGGCCGACGCCGTCGCGGACGTGTGCCGGCAGTCCGAGCGGGTCGGCGCGTACGCCCGGGGCCGGCTCACCGAGGAGGAGTTGCGCGAGGCGTCGATCAACGTGGAGGACCTCCGGGCCAAGCACGTGATGTCCCGGCAGCGGGCCACCCATGCCGAGCAGACCGGCGCGGGCGGCGGAGCCGACACGGAACCGCTGATCGAACTGTTCTGAGCTTCATCGACCGCCACATCGACCGCAGGGAAGGGCGACCGCGATGGCTCGCATCGAAGAGTACGGCCACGATCTGCCGACCGAGAAGGACGCCGTGAAGGCCTTCGCGGACCTGGTCGGGCCCAAGGTGGCCGAGGGACTGTGGGGTCTGGCCGTCCAGTCGCTCGGGCTGCAGCGCCCGGTGCAGAGCCCGGCCGACCTGCGCCGGGTGGCCGAGCACGTGATGGAGATCGGCGAGCTGAGCCGGGTCGCGGGCCGTTCCCTGAAGGTCCGGATCATCACGTACGAGGCCCTGGCGAGGACGGTGCAGTCGTGAGGTCCACGGCCAGGCTCCGCGACGTCGCCCGGCTCGGCCTGGACCGCGAGCTCCACCGCGACTACCTCGGCGACGTGGTGGACACCGTCGCCGCGGCGATGGACACCCCGTTCGCCCTGGTCGACATCCTGCTCGACGACGCCCAGGTCATCCTCGCCGGACACGGCCCGGTCCCGGAGTGGGTCGCCGAGGCGGGCGGCACCCCGATCGAGTGGGCCTTCTGCGGCATGCTCCTTTTCGGCAGCCAGGCCCGGGCCGTCCCCGATCTCGCCGCCGACCCCCGCTTCCGGGACAACCCGCTGGTCACGGTCGAGGGCTTCCGCTCCTACGTCGGCGCCCCGCTGTTCTCCTCGACCGGCCACGTGCTGGGCGGTCTCTGCGCCCTGGACACGCGCCCACGCGCTTTCCCCGACGACGACCTGGTCTTCCTCGCCGAGATGGCCGACGAGGCCGTCCGCCGCATCGAGCTCCACGCCACCCCACCACCCTGACGGTTCGTGGTCATCGCCAGCGAGCCGGTCGCTTCAGGATCCGGCCATCGGTGGCCGTGACGATCTCAGGGAGAAGGTGGCTGTAGGTTACTTCGTCATCATCTGTGCCATAAGGTCGGGTAATCCACCATAATGGCTACATGAGCGTTTTACGCATTTTCTCTAGTGATTCGCGGGGATGAACCCAGCCCACCGGCCGGTACAGACCGGTGGGGTCGCAGAATGGTGTGGTGACGTTCTCACTGCCTATTGACGCCGAAGCCAACGCCCTTCTTGATCGGAGTCCGCTGGCGGTGCTCCTGGGGCTCGTGCTGGATCAGCAGATCACCATGGAGAAGGCGTTCACCTCGCCGCTCGTGCTGGCTCAGCGGCTCGGGCACGAGCCGACGGCGGTCGAGCTGGCCGAGTTCGATCCGGAAGCGCTGCTGGAGATCTTCGCGACGCCGCCGGCGCTGCACCGGTTTCCGAAGGCGATGGCCGCCCGGGTGCAGGAGGTGTGCCGGGTGATCGTGGATCGGTATGACGGGGACGTCGAGGCGCTCTGGCGGGACGCCGCGACCGGGGCCGAGCTGTACCGGCGGATCTTCGCGCTGCCCGGGTTCGGGAAGCAGAAGGCGCAGATCTTCGTGGCGCTGCTCGGCAAGCAGTGTGGCGTACGGCCGGACGGCTGGCGGGAGGCGGCGGACGGCTACGGCGGCGAGGGCGCCTACCGATCGGTCGCGGACATCGTCGACGACGAATCGCTGGCGCGGGTCCGGGAGTACAAGAAGGCGGCGAAGGCGGAGGCCAAGGCCGCCAAGGGTTAGCCCGGGTTCCGAAACACGGGCCAGGTCGGGTGGCCGTTGATCTCCGGCCGGTGCGAGGATGACGAGGTCGAACGGAGAACCCTGTCGTGAAGAAACAGCCGGAACGGCCGGTGTTGATCACCGACGCGGCTCGCAGCCAGGGTGACCAGCTACGCAGCCGGCAGATCCGCTACGTGACGATGATGAGCGTGCGGGCCGGATGCCTGATCCTGGGTGGCGTTCTGATCAGCGCGCGGGTGCCGCTGCTCCCGGTCTGGCTGGTGTTCTGCGTGGCCGGGATGGTCTTCCTGCCCTGGGCCGCGGTGCTGATCGCCAACGACCGGGCGCCCAAGAGCAAGGCCGAGCGGGCCGCCGACGCCGCGGCCCGCGAGGAGCGCCGGCAGGCCGCGCTGGAGCGGGGCCGGGCCGACGCGGAGCAGCACTTCACCGTGGTCGACTCCGAGGTGGTGGAGCCGCCGCCCGCCGCGCCGCAGGAGAGCGCGCGGATCGCCGAGCAGCGGCGCCACCCCCACTGACGCGAGGGTCCCGCACGAACCCGCAGGCCGGTCGCCGGGCGGGCAGGCCGGGCTAGGCCGGGCGGGCGCCGATCCGTTGTACGGCGGCGGCGCCCAGTGCGGCTCCGGCCGCGAGCGCGGCCGCCGGGCCGGAACCCGCGAGCCAGGCGATGAGCAGGCCGGCGGCGAAGGCGTCACCCGCGCCGGTCGGATCCTTCACGGGTACGCTCTCCGCCCCTCCGGTCACCAGCGAGCCGTCCCGTCCGGCCCAGACCGCGCCGCGGGAGCCCCGCTTCACGACCGCGTTCCGCACGTGGGCGAGCAGTTCCCGGGCCCGGCCGTCGGGCGAGGCCGGCGCGGCGGCGAGCACCTCGGACTCGTCGGCGTTGGCCAGGAGCAGGTCGGCCTCCCGTACCCAGGCCAGGAAGACGGAACCGCCCACGTCCCGCAACGGGGCCGCCGACGCCGCGTCGACGCTCACCGTGATCCCCCGCCGGGCGGCGGCGGCCAGGGCCGCGAGGCCCGCCGCACGGGAACCCTCGTGCAGCAGCGGATAGCCGGAGAGATGCAGGTGGGTACCGGACGGCGCGCCCTCGACCACCGCGGTGACGTGCTCCGGGGTGAGCCGCAGCGAGGCGCCCCGATCGGTGATCATGGTGCGCTCGTCGGCGCCGGTCAGCACGACCACGCTGCCGGTGGCGACGCCGGGCACCACCTGGACGGCGCAGCGCACCCCGGCGGTCTCCAGCTCCGCCACCCGGTCCCGGCCGGCCGGATCGTCGCCGACCGCCGCGACCAGGATCACCTCCCGGCCGGCGTGGGCCAGCCAGGCGGCCGTGTTGGCCGCCTGACCGCCGCCACCCACCCGGATGGCGGCGGCGGTGTCCGAACCGGCCTGGATCGGCCCCTCGTGTTCGACGAGGACGTCGGTGACCAGGTCACCGACGACGATCACGGCACTCATCGGCGTTACGCGGGGGCGGCGAAGCCCAGCGGCGCGGTGGTGCCGGAGCTCTCGGCGACCGCGATCCTGGCGGCCAGGGCGGCGTTGCGCAGGATGATCCGTACGTTGGTGGCCAGGCTCTGCCCGTCGGTGCTGGAATGGAAGTGCGCCAGCAGGAACGGGGTCACCGCCTTGCCGGTCACGTTCTGCTCGGCCAGCGCGGCGAGACCGCTGGCCAGCGTGCGGTCGTGCAGCTCCGGGTCGAGCTGCTCGTCGGCCGGCAGCGGGTTGGCCAGCACCAGCGCGCCCTCGGTGACGCCCTGGTCGCGGCGGGCCCGGATGAAGTCGGCGACCTCGTCCGGCGTGCCCAGCTCCCAGTCGACGTCGAAGCCGCCGTCGGTGATGAAGAAGCCCGGGAAGCGCTTGGTGCCGTACCCGGCGACCGAGACGCCGAGGGTCTCCAGGCGCTCCAGGGTGGCGCCCACGTCGAGGATCGACTTGACCCCGGCGCAGACCACCACGATCGGCGTGCCGGCCAGCGCGGTCAGGTCGGCCGACTCGTCGAAGGTGACGCTGGCCTCCCGGTGCACGCCGCCGAGGCCGCCGGTGGCGAAGACGCCGATGCCCGCGGCCGCGGCGACCGCGCTGGTGGCGGCGACCGTGGTGGCGCCGTCGGCCTTCCGCGCCGCGGCGATGGCCAGGTCGCGCACCGAGAGCTTGGCCACGTCGCCGGCGAGCGCGAGGTGCTCGATCTGGGCGTCGTCGAGCCCGGCGATCAGCTGCCCGCCGATCATGCCGATGGTGGCCGGGACCGCGCCGTTGTCCCGGACCGTCTGTTCGATCTCCCGGGCCACCCGGAGGTTGTCGGGGTGCGGCAGCCCGTGCGAGATGATCGTGCTCTCCAGAGCCACCACCGGCCGGCCGTCCCGGCGAGCACGGATCACGTGGTCGCCGTAGTGAATAGCGAAGTCAGTCACAGTGCCTCCATCGTCGTGCCCTTCTGGCCCTCGCCTGCGAGGCCGTGGGGCCGGTGCGGCGCCGTGCCGCTCGGTGCAGTCGCACACGACCGCCCCTACCGTACGGTGCTGGCCAGCCCCGTTGTCGTTGGACCGCTCAGGCGTGAGGTGTCAGACTTGTCGGCTGGAGCCTCACTCCACCACCCAAGCGAACTCCTGAAGGGCAGATACCCGTGAGCACCCAGATCCTGGAGCGTCCGGAGACCAAGGACGCCGACACCGGTCCTGAGATGTTCCACTACGTGCGCAAGGAGAAGATCGCGGAGAGTGCCGTCATGGGCAACTTCGTGATCGCGCTCTGCGGTGAGACCTTCCCGGTGACGAAATCGCCCAAGCCGGGCTCGCCGGTCTGCCCGCAGTGCAAGGAGATCTACGAGACCATGAAGGCCTGACCGGCCCGGTGACGAGTGAGTACGGCCTGCTCGTCGCCGATCTGATCGGTGTCGCGGTGTTCGCCGCCTCCGGAGGCTCGGCCGCCGTCGCGAAACGCCTGGACCTGTTCGGGGTGGCGTTCGTCGGCTTCGCGGCCGCCCTGGGTGGCGGCATCCTGCGCGACCTGGTGATCGGCGCGGTCCCGCCACTGGCCTTCGCCGACTGGCGGTACGCGATCACCGCGGTGGCCGCATCGATCGCGGTCTTCTGGCTGCACCCGAGGCTCAACCGGGTGCGGCGGACCGTGCTGCTCCTCGACGCCTGCGGCCTCGGGCTCTTCACCGCGACCGGCACGCTCAAGGCGCTCGACGCCGGCGTGCCGGCAGTCGGCGCCTGCCTTGTGGGGATGCTCACCGCGATCGGCGGCGGGCTCGTCCGCGACCTGCTGACCGGGGAGATCCCGGTGGTGCTGCAGCGCGAGGTGTACGCGATCATCGCGCTCGGCGGGGCGGTTCTGGTCACGATTCTGCACCGGCTCGGATTCGCCGGTCTCGCCCCCGTGATCTGCGCCGCAGCCCTGATGACCGGGGTCCGGCTGCTGGCTCTCCGCCGTCGTTGGTCGGCTCCGGTGGCCATGCCGTAAGCCCCGTCACGGCTATGCTGGAGTCTCGCCTCCGCGACCCACACCGCGGGGGTTTTTCCATGGATGAAGGGACCGCCGGAGCTTGAGCCCGACCCTGCCGAACCTGGAGATCTTCCCGCCCCTGCGGGCCTGGCAGCGCAAGGCGATGGTGGAGTACCTCCGTCGTCGCTCCGGGGATTTCATGGCGGTCGCCACGCCCGGCGCCGGCAAGACCACCTTCGCGCTGCGGATCGCCGCGGAGATGCTCGTCGACGGCACCTGCGACGCGGTCACCGTGGTCTGCCCGACCGAGCACCTGAAGACCCAGTGGGCGCAGGCCGCGGCCCGGGTCGGCATCCAGCTCGACCCGAAGTTCCGCAACGCGGACGTGCACTCGTCCCGGGACTTCCACGGTGCGGTGCTGACGTACGCCCAGGTCGGCATGGCCCCCGCGGTGCACAAGCGGCGCACCCTGACCCGGCGCACCTTCGTGATCCTGGACGAGATCCACCACGCCGGCGACTCGCGGACCTGGGGTGACGGGGTCAAGGACGCCTTCGAGCCGGCCGAGCGCCGCCTGATGCTCACCGGTACCCCGTTCCGCTCCGACGACAATCCGATCCCGTTCGTCTCGTACGAGCGCGGCCAGGACGGTCTGCAGCGGTCGAAGGCGGACTCGGTCTACGGGTACGCCGACGCGCTCAAGGACCGGGTCGTCCGCCCGGTGCTCTTCATGGCGTACTCCGGGGAGACCCGGTGGCGGACCAACGCCGGTGAC
This sequence comes from Actinoplanes sp. NPDC051851, assembly GCF_040681165.1. Lineage (NCBI taxonomy): Bacteria > Bacillati > Actinomycetota > Actinomycetes > Micromonosporales > Micromonosporaceae > Actinoplanes > Actinoplanes sp. NPDC051851. The sequence continues at coordinate 103,148 of NZ_JBFAYF010000023.1, forward strand.
GAGCTGGCCGCGCGGCTGGGCGAGCCGATGACCAAGGACCTGGTCGCGCAGGCCTGGCGGACCGCCCTGGACCACCGGGGCGACTGGATGCCGCAGGTGCTGCGCGCCGCCGACGCCCGGCTCAACAAGATCCGCGAGCACGGGATGCCGGACGCGGCCGGGCTGGTCATCGCGAGCGACCAGCAGGCCGCCCGGGCGTACGCGAAGATGATCCACGATCTGACCGGCGAGTCGGCGACCGTGGTCCTCTCCGACGACGAGGGCGCCTCCGGCCGGATCGCCACCTTCGCCGACTCCGAGGACCGCTGGATGGTCGCGGTCCGGATGGTCTCCGAGGGGGTCGACATCCCGCGGCTGGCGGTCGGCGTCTACGCCACCAGCGCCTCCACCCCGCTCTACTTCGCCCAGGCGATCGGCCGGTTCGTCCGGGCCCGCCGGGAGGGCGAGACCGCCACCGTCTTCCTGCCCAGCGTCCCGCACCTGCTCGGGCTGGCCAGTGAGATGGAGGCGCAGCGCAACCACGTCCTCGGCGCGCCGAAGGAGAAGGACGGCCTCGACGACGAGCTGCTGGAGCGCGCGCAGAAGGCCGAGGACGCGCTCGGCGACCTGGACAAGAAGTTCGAGTCCCTCTCCGCCACCGCCGAGCTGGACCAGGTCATCTACGACGGCACCGCGTTCGGCGTGCCGGCCCGGACCGGCACCGCGGAGGAGGCGGACTACCTCGGTCTCCCCGGGCTGCTCACCCCCGATCAGGTGACCGCGCTGCTCACCAAGCGGCAGTCCGAGCAGCTGGCCAACCAGAAGCGGCTGGAGGCGGAGCAGGCGAAGAACGCGGTGCCGGAGCCGCGGCCCGAGCCGGTCGTGCCGATGAGCGCGGGGGAGCGGCGGGCCACCCTGCGCCGTCAGCTCAACACCCTGGTGGCCGCGCACCACCACCGGACCAACCTGCCGCACGGCAAGATCCACGCCGAGCTCCGGCGGCTCTGTGGCGGCCCTCCGAGCGCCCAGGCCACCATCGAGCAGTTGGAGGAGCGGATCGCGACGGTCCAGACGCTGTGACGCTCTGAGGGGCCTCAAACGGGCCCTTCGGAAAAGAAGACGGGCACGGCAAAGGCGCCCCGGTCGACCGGGGCGCCTTTTTCTGTCTTCAGTTGGGGGCCGCTGCTAGCTAGTTACTCGACGGGTTGGACATCATGTCCGCGCCACGCCAGGTGAAGTCGGGATCCGCCGCATACTGCACGGCGATCTTCACCAGGTCCTCGGCGTACCGGTTGGCGTGGTGCCCGCAGAACACGAGCTCGCCACCGCCTGCCAGGGTCAAACGGAGCTTCCCAGCTGCATTGCAGCGGTCGCACCGTTCATCGGCTGCTAGGCCGGCCAGGCTTCCCGCCGGCGGCGTGAGGGTCGGGGTCATCGCCTTCCTCCTCTGTTCGTCACCGATGAACATGTTCCTCGGCTACTGCTCACACATCGTGCAACACCCTGCACCGTTGCAGCCTTCCCACAGTGCCCCGGGGGGACCGGGATCACACGTGGCTTGCAGCTAGTGTGCCGTGATCCCAGGGTGCCACGTCAACGATCACTTCTGCACAACAGTCTGATCACCACCCGTTGATGTACGGGTGGTGACCATTTGGACACGCAATGTTGACTGAACGTCCTAGTCGAGGTAGTCGCGGAGGACCTGAGACCGCGACGGGTGACGCAACTTGGACATCGTCTTGGACTCGATCTGGCGGATCCGCTCGCGGGTGACGCCGTAAACCTGACCGATTTCGTCCAGGGTGCGAGGCTGACCGTCGGTCAGGCCGAAACGCAGCCGGACCACACCCGCCTCGCGCTCGGAGAGCGTCTGCAGCACCTGCTGGAGCTGGTCCTGCAGCAGCGAGAAGGAGACCGCGTCGACCGCGACGACCGCCTCGGAGTCCTCGATGAAGTCACCGAGCTGGCTGTCTCCCTCGTCGCCGATGGTCTGGTCGAGGGAGATGGGCTCACGCGCGTACTGCTGGATCTCCAGCACCTTCTCCGGCGTGATGTCCATTTCCTTGGCGAGCTCCTCCGGGGTGGGCTCGCGGCCCAGGTCCTGGAGCAGCTCACGCTGGATCCGGCCGAGCTTGTTGATCACTTCGACCATGTGCACCGGGATGCGGATGGTGCGGGCCTGGTCGGCCATGGCGCGGGTGATGGCCTGGCGGATCCACCAGGTGGCGTACGTGGAGAACTTGTAGCCCTTGGTGTAGTCGAACTTCTCGACGGCGCGGATGAGGCCGAGGTTGCCCTCCTGGATCAGGTCCAGGAACGCCATGCCGCGACCCGTGTACCGCTTGGCCAGCGAGACCACGAGGCGGAGGTTCGCCTCGAGCAGGTGGTTCTTGGCCCGCTCGCCGTCCCGGTTGATCCACTTGAGGTCGCGCTCGAAGTTGCGCTCGAGCGACTCCTCACCCTCGTCGGCGGCGCGCAGCCGCTCGGCGGCGTAGAGGCCGGCCTCGATCCGCTTGGCGAGCTCGACCTCCTGCTCTGCGTTGAGCAGCGGAACCTTGCCGATCTGCTTGAGGTACGCCCGGACCGAGTCGGCCGAGGCGGTCAGCTCGGCGTCACGGCGGGCCTGCTTGAGGGCCTCGGACTCCTCGTCGTCCCACTCGAAGTCGCCGTCCGTCGCCGAGCTGGCGGCGTCGGTGGCGGCGGCCGCGACCATGGCGGGCGGCTCGTCGACCACCACGTCCTCGATGCCGGCGGCGAGCTCCTCGGGATCGATCTCCTCGCCCTCGGGGCCCTCGCCGGGCTTCGCGGCCTTCGCCGGACCGGCCTTGCCGGCGACGGCGGTGGTGGCCTTGCGGGCCGGTGCGGCCTTCGCCGCGGCGGTGGCCTTGCGGACCGGCGGCTTGCTGGGGTCGCCCGGAGCGGCCTGCTTCGGGGCGGGCGCGGCCTTCTTGGCCGGTGCCGTCTTGGCGGTGGTGGCCTTCGACGCGGGCGTGGCGGACCGGGCCGCGGCGACCTTGCGCCGGGTGCTCTGGGAGCCGTCCACGACCACCGTGATGCCGGCATCCACCAGCCCACGCAGGATCTTCTTGGCCTGTGCGGGGTTCACCGCGGCGGACTCGAGCGTGTGCGCGACCTGGGCCGATGTGAGCTGCCCGCCCGCACCCTGAGCGTGGGTGATCAGGGCCTCGGTGAGAGAGCGAACGTCGGCACCGTTCTGGTGGGCTTCTGTCACGAATGACCTTCCGGAGGCGATGAGTTGGGCACGGCCAGGACCCAGCACGGCGCGCGGGGGCGGGTCTTGCTGGAGTCGGTGTGGGAGCCCCCGGGTCGCGGAGCGGTCCGTGGTGGGTGTCCGTGAAGCGTGGGCAGGGGTGAATTGTAGCGCCGTCGAACGAGATCCTCCCCCCGCAGCACGCCGCCAGGGCCCGACGACCTCGCCGGAAGCGCTGAGCGCGAGAATGGTATCGGCGGAAAGGACCCAAACGTGAGCGAGATTTCGGGCGCGCCGGCGCCGGACGAGCTGCTGTCGATCGCGATCCGGGTGGCCCGGGAGGCCGCGGCCACCGCGCACCGGATGCGGAGCGAGGCGATCGGCGACGTGCAGACCAAGAGTACCGACACCGACGTGGTGACCGCGGCCGACAAGGCGGTGGAGCGGCAGGTGATCGAGGCGCTCCAGGCAGGCCGGCCGGGCGACACCGTGCTGGGCGAGGAGTACGGCGGCGGCGCCGCACCGGTCGAGCCGGGCGCGGTCCGGTGGATCCTCGACCCGATCGACGGGACGGTCAACTACCTCTACGGTGTCCCGCACTACGCCGTCTCGCTCGCCGCCGAGGTGGACGGCGTGGTGGTGGCCGGGGTGGTGCGGAACATCGTCACCGGCGACGAGTGGACCGCGACGCGGGGCGGCGGCGCCTGGCGCGACGGGCGGCGGCTGACCGGTTCGTCCGAGACCGAGCTGGGACAGACCCTGGTCGGCACCGGCTTCGGGTACGACTCTCGCCGCCGGGACCACCAGACGGCGGTACTCCATCGGATGATCACCCGGATCCGTGACATCCGGCGCCTCGGCTCGGCCTCGCTGGACCTCTGCTTCACCGCGGAGGGGATCCTGGACGCCTTCTTCGAGAAGGGTCTCAACCACTGGGATCACGCGGCCGGCGGTCTGATCGCCGCGGAGGCGGGCCTGCTCGTCACCGGGCTCGCGGGACGGGAGCCGGGGGTCGACATGGTGCTCGTCGCGCCGCCGGCCCTGCACGGGCCGCTGCACGACCTGCTGGTGGAGCTGGACGCCTCCGGGGGCGCCTGAATCGGCCGGCGGATAGCCGATTTGCGAAGCGGATCCGGCCGGGACCCCGTGTGCCGGCCGGATCTCGCGACTAGCTCTCTTCCTCGGTCTTCTCGGTCACCGGCTTGACGCAGGCGCCGGGCGGCAGGGTCGGCTCGCCGACCTCGACGAGCGACTGGTTGACCTCGGTCGTGGTGGCGAGCTGCTGGAAGCGGCTGCCGATCACGATCTCGATCGTGGCGCCCTTGCGCTTCGCGTTGTACTCCATCTCCGACTGGGCCAGGAAGTACGCTCGCAGCAACTGGGCCTTGCCGACGGCGTCCGGGCCGTACCGGATCTCGGCGACGCCCTTGTACTTGGTCTTGCTCTTACCCGGGGTCTGGGTGTTGAACCGGCGATTCTTGAACTCGGTGCTCACCGAGTCGGCCAGTCCCGCGGTGTTGGTGCCGTTCAGCACCTTGACGGTCACCTCGGCGGGGTCGTCCGGGAGCGTCATGTCGGCCATCGCGGAGCCGGCCGGGCAGTCGCTGCCGCTGGTGCTGCCGCCCTGCGTGTCGCGGACCAGCGCCACGATGACGAAGACCACCGCGGCGACGGCGAGCACGCCGACGACGACCAGCGCTCGGACGCGCGCAAAGCTCATGGGGTTGGCTCCAGGATCGGACGATCGGTTCGGTAAGGTCACCGGACCTGTCGAGAGGTTAGCGTCTGTCCGCCAAGGGCGCGGAAACAGGGAATGCTTCCGGCGTGCCGACGATGATCCAGAGGCTGGTGCCCCTACTTTGATGTCGCCTCAGTCACATCGGGAACAATGTGCCGCCAGGAGGCGTACAAGCCTGCCGCGACAGCGGTAAGGTTCCGCGCTCGCCAGGCCCGTTCCCGGTGTCGGACGAGTGTCAGAAATCGTCTGGCGGAACCGGGAACCGAAACCTTGTCACCGGCGTTACTAACGCCAAGTGACACATCGATACAGGAGAGTGAAGACCGATGGCCACCGACTACGACGCCCCGCGTCGCGATGAGGTCGACCTCGGCGAGGACAGCCTCGAGGAGCTCAAGGCCCGTCGCGCCGACTCGCAGTCGGGCGCAGTGGACGTCGACGAGGTCGAGGTGGCGGAGAGCTTCGAGCTGCCCGGCGCCGACCTCGCCGACGAGGAGCTCACCGTCAAGGTGCTGCCGATGCAGACCGACGAGTTCCGCTGCTCCCGCTGCTTCCTCGTGCATCACCGCAGCCAGCTGGCGGCGGAGCGCAACGGGGATCTGATCTGCCGAGAGTGCGCCTGACGGCGGGCTCGTCCGCGGGACACGACACACCACACGGGGACATTGACACGGGGTTTGACCCTTAGGCGCAACCGGGCACCATTACCGGTGACGACGACGGGGAGGACGACGATGAGTCAACCGGACCACGTACCCGACACCGGCGTCGACGCTATCGGCGCCGACCCGTCAGAGACGCCTGCCCAGGCTCAGGCCGACGAGGAGCTGGGCCGCACCGTCGCGGCCCTCACCGCCGACGACCTGGAGCCCGCCGGGCGGCGCCGGCTGCTGGGCCGGCTCGTGGGCGACGTCCGCCGCCGCGGCATCGGCCAGGTGTTCAAGCCTCGGTCGGCGCTGCGCTGGATGGCCGACGTGGTCGCCGACGTGGCTCCCCACGTCCCGGTCCGGGATATCGAGACGCTGCGACGGCACTTCCCGGGGCTGGACGGCGAGGCGCTGGCGGAGCGGCTGATCCGCAACGCCGCCCGGGCGACCGCCGGGGTGGGCGCGGCGGGTGGCGGGATCGCGGCCGTGGAGTGGGCCGCGGCGCCGACGCTGCTCTCCGCTCCGGTGCTGCTCTCGGCCGAGACGATCGCCGTGGTGACGATCGAGATGAAGCTCATCGGCGAGTTGCACGAGGTGTACGGGCAGCCGGTCTCCGGCAGCGGCACCGAGCGCGCCCTCGCCCTGGTCCAGTCCTGGGCCGGTCAGCGCGGGGTGAACCCGCTGGTGCCCGGCGTCGGCGTGGCCAGCGTGCTCGGCACGGCGGCCCGCAAGGAGCTGCAGAAATCGCTGCTGCGCCGGTTCGGGCGCAACCTCACCACGATGGGCCCGATGCTGACCGGGGCCGCGGTCGCGAGTTACCTGAACCGCCGGGCGACCCGCGGCGTGGGCGAGAAGGTGTGTGCCGACCTCAAGAAGAGTGGGCGGCGCGCGCTTCCCGGCTGACCCGGCGCAGCGTGGTGGCCAGCTCGACCGGGTGCCGGGTGCCGACGATCCAGAACGGGGTCGGGTCCGCCGGGTCGTCGAGCAGGACCTGCACGGCCGTACCGATCCAGGGGCGCTGGACGACGAAGGCCAGCGGATGCGAGCCGACGCCCAGCGCCTCCCGCTTGCCCTCGGCGTCGAGGGCGACCACGTCCGCGATCACCGCGACCGGCAGCCGGGCGTCGTCCACCAGCAGTTCGTCGCCGGTCACCGCGACGCGCAGCCGGTTGAGCGGGATCATCAGCAGGACCGCGAGCGGGAGCAGCACCGCGAACGGCAGCCAGACCGGGCGCAGGGCCAGGCCGAACACCGCCTCGAGGGCGAGGACGGCCGCGGTCACCAGAGCGACGAGCCAGCCCCACCAGGGGAGGGTGAGGCGCTCCTGATGGGTCGTGGAGGTGCGGTCCGGGGACTCTGCTGTCACCCTCGAAGGGTACGGCGCGCCTCCGTTGCCGGGCACGGCAGGATGGCAGGGTAGGTGCCGCCCCGACAGCCGTACGAAGTGTGAGGATCACCCGCGTGACCGACGTCGTCATCCAGGTCCGCCGGCTCGACCCGGATCTGCCCCTGCCCGCGTACGCGCACCCCGGCGACGCGGGCGCGGACCTGGTCGCGCGGGACGAGGTGGAGATCGAGCCGGGTGCCCGTGCCCTGGTGCGGACCGGTGTGGCGATCGCCCTGCCGGACGGGTACGTCGGCCTGGTGCACCCCCGCTCCGGACTGGCCGCTCGGCTGGGGGTGACGCTGCTCAACGCGCCCGGTACGGTCGACGCCGGTTACCGCGGCGAGATCCTGGTCAACCTGATCAACCATGACCGGGAGCAGACCGCCAAGATCTCGCGTGGGGACCGGATCGCCCAGCTCGTGATCCAGCGGGTGGAGCGGGCGGTGTTCCACCCGGTGGACACCCTCGACGACACCGCGCGGGGCACCGGCGGGCACGGCTCCACCGGCGGGCACCAGGCACTCTGACAGAGCTCTCACCACGGAAACACCGGAAAGGCTGGCAGGCAGATGTTCTCCCGTAAGCGCGGTGGCGCCAAGCACGTACGCGCGGCCGACGCGCCGCCCTCCGAGGCGCTCGCCCAGAGCCTGGCCTCCGACGGCGAGCCGCCCGCGCCGGAGTTCGGGCCGTACGACGTGAAGCACGCACCGGCCGACGTCCAGCGCCTGGACCTGGGTTCCCTGCGGATCCCCGCGATCGAGGGCGTCGAGGTGCGGGTGCAGGCCAACCCCGAGGGCGGCGTCGAGCAGGTCGTCCTGGTGGACGGCGAGAGCGCGCTGCAACTGGGCGTCTTCGCGGCGCCGCGGACCGAGGGCATCTGGGACGAGGTGCGCGAGGAGATCGCCACCGCGATGGCCTCCGACGGCGTCGCGCCGCGGGAGACCACCGGACGGTACGGCGTCGAGCTGACCGCCCGGGTGAACACCCCGGACGGACCGGCCGACGTCCGCTTCCTCGGCGTGGACGGCCCGCGCTGGATGGTCCGGGCGCTCTTCCAGGGCGCGGCCGCCGCCGACCCGTCCCGCGAGGGCGTGCTCGGCGACGTGCTCACCGGCCTGGTCGTGGTCCGCGACGACGAGCCCCGCCCGGTCCGCGAGCCGCTGCCGATGCGCCTGCCCAAGGAGATGGCGGAGCAGGGGCCCGCACAGCAGGAGGCCTAGGTCGTCGGCGTACCGTGGGAGTCAGGTTCCGCGGTGTGGCAGAGAGGCGACACGGGGTCATGACTACCGACGAGCGTACGGGCCTGCGCAGATTCCTGGACAGGCTGACCGCCACGGACTCGGAGCTCGACGCTCAGGAGCTTCAGCGGGACAGCGCCAAGTGCGGGGCGGTGCCGGCCGGTCAGTGCAGCCGGGGGCAGATCGTCTCGGTGTCCGGGCGGCTGCGCACCGTGGCGTACACTCCTCGCACCAACCTGCCGACCCTGGAGGCCGACCTCTGGGACGGCAGCGACGTGGTCACGCTGGTCTTCCTGGGCCGCCGGTCGATCGCCGGCATCGAACCGGGGCGCCAGCTCACCGCTCGCGGCCGGATCGCGATCCGGGACGACCGCAAGGTCATCTACAACCCGTACTACGAGCTGGAGGCGCCCCGGTGAGTCACAGCGAGCCGCGCCACGCCGCGCACGAATCGGTCGAGGAGCGGGTCGCCGAGGACATCGTCGAGGAGCTCGACCTGCACCCGGTCCCGGACCGGGAGACGGACGAGGAGCCGCTCCCGTCGATGAGCGAGCAGATCGCCGAGCAGCTCGGCGGTGTGCGCGGGCTGATCGAGTCGAGCGTTCCGGTGCTCGCGTTCGTGGTGCTCAACGTGCTCTTCGGCGAGGCGGTCCTGGGCCTGGAGAAGCGCACCGCGCTGCTCTGGGCGATCATCGGCTCGGTCGTCTCGGCGCTCGCCATCGGCGGTGTCCGGCTGTCCCGCAAGCAGCCGGTCCGGCACGCGGTGAACGGGCTCTTCGGCATCGCGGTCGGCGCCTACCTCGCGTGGCGTACCGGGGACGCGAAGAACTTCTACCTCCCCGGCATCCTGCTCACCTTCGGCCAGGCCGGCGTCCTGCTGCTCTCGGTGGTGTTCCGCAAGCCGCTGATCGGGTACGCGTGGGGCATCATGGCGAACAAGGGCCAGCAGAACTGGTTCGGCAACGCCCGGCTGTTCCGGGCGTTCCAGTGGCTCACCCTGCTCTGGGTCGCCTCGCTCTGCCTGCGGGCCGGTATCCAGTACTACCTCTGGGCGCTCGGCGAGGCGAACGCCCTCGGCATCGTCCGGATCCTGGTGAGCTGGCCGATCTACGCCGCGACGTTCGCCTACACCGCGTGGGCGATCCACCGGATCACCTCGGCCCAGCAGACCGAGACGGCCCAGCAGACCGAGCTGAAAGAGGCCTAGGCCTCCGCCGCCGACGGCCCCAGCACCACGGCGCGGATCTGCTCCTCCACCTCACTGGTGCAGACGAAGATCAGCTCGTCGCCGGCCTCCAGCGGGTCGTCCGGTGTCGGCACCAGGACCCGCTTGCCGCGCAGGATCGCGACCAGCGCCGCGTCCCGCGGCATCGGCACGGCGCGCAGCGGCTTCCCCTCGTACGGCGCGTTCTTGGGCAGGGTGATCTCGACCAGGTTCGCCTCGCCCTGCCGGAAGGTCATCAGCCGGACCAGGTCGCCGACCGTCACCGCCTCCTCGACCAGTGCGGCCATCAGGCGCGGCTTGCTCACCGAGACGTCGACGCCCCACTGCTCGGTGAAGAGCCACTCGTTCTCGGCCCGGTTCACCCGGGCCACCACCCGGCCGACCGCGAACTCGGTCTTGGCCAGCAGCGAGACGACCAGGTTGGCCTTGTCGTCACCGGTGGCGGCGACCACCACGTCGCAGGACGCGACGTCGGCCTCCTCCAGGCTGCTCAGCTCGCAGGCGTCGGCGAGTACCCACTGGGCCTCCGGCACCCGCTCCGGGCAGAGCTGACGCGGCTGCCGTTCGATCAGCATCACCTCGTGCCCGTTGCCGATCAGCTCCTGAGCGATGGACCGGCCCACGTTGCCGGCACCCGCGATGGCGATGCGCATGGTCAGTGTCCTTCTTTCCCGGCGTGCAGGGCGCGGTCCAGGACCCGGCCCACGGTCTCGTCGGTGACCAGCACGAAGACCTGGTCACCGTCCTGGAGCAGGGTGGAGGGCTGGGCGAGCACCCCCACCCCGAAGCGGGTCAGGTACGCCACCCGGGCCCCGGTCTCGTCCTCCAGGCTCTTGACCGTCTGGCCCACCCAGTCACGGTGCAGCGGCGCCTCGACGATGCTGACCACGCTGGTCGGGTCGCGGAAGACCTCGTTGTGGTCCTCGGGCATCAGGAAGCGGAACATCCGGTCGGCGGCCCAGCGGATGGTCGCCACGGTCGGGATGCCGAGCCGCTCGTAGACCTGCGCCCGCTTGGCGTCGTAGATCCGGGCGACCACCCGCGTCACACCGAAGGTCTCGCGCGCAAGCCGTGCCGAGATGATGTTGGAATTGTCACCGCTCGAGACGGCGGCGAACGCGTCGGCCCGTTCGATGCCGGCGGCGCGCAGCACGTCCCGGTCGAAGCCGATCCCGTTGACGGTGATCCCGCCGAAATCCGACCCCAGGCGCCGGAACGCGTCGGCGTTCTGGTCGATCACGGCGACCTGTTGTCCCTGCGCGTCGAGCTTCTGTGCCAGCGTGGAGCCGAGCCGGCCACACCCCATGATCACCACGTGCACGGTACGTGCCCTCCTGAATGTCCTGCGATCGCTGATGAGCCTCCCACGCCTGTCTGAGGCACCGCGTCCGGGGCGGGATACGCCCGGTGACGGGCGCCCGTACTCTTGGCACTCGTGGCAAGTACCACCTCTCTAGCCAAGCGGCTGCTTCTCGGCCGGCCGTTCCGCTCGGACAAGCTGCAGCACACGCTGCTGCCCAAGCGGATCGCCCTGCCGGTGTTCGCCAGCGACGCACTCTCCAGCGTGGCGTACGCACCCGACGAGATCCTGCTGACCCTCTCGATCGCCGGTGCGGCCGCCTTCTCCATCTCGCCATGGGTGACCCTCGCGGTCGCCGTCGTCATGGTGACCGTCGTGGCCAGCTACCGGCAGAACGTGCACGCCTACCCCTCGGGCGGCGGCGACTACGAGGTGGCCACGGTCAACCTGGGCCCGCCCGCCGGGCTCAGCGTGGCCAGTGCCCTGCTCGTCGACTACATCCTCACCGTGGCGGTGTCGATCTCGTCCGGGGTGAACAACCTCGGCTCGGTCGTCCCCTGGGTGGCGGAGAACAAGGTGGGCATCGCGATCGCCGCGATCCTCATCCTGACCGCGCTCAACCTGCGCGGGCTGCGCGAGGCCGGTTCCGCGTTCGCGGTGCCGACGTACCTCTTCATCATCGTGATCGTCGGGATGATCCTGACCGGCCTGTTCCGGGTCTTCGTCCTCGGACAGGACCTCCAGGCGCCCAGCGCGGGACTGACGATCTCCGCCGAGGAGGGCCACCTCACCAGCTTCGCCTTCGTCTTCCTGCTGTTGCGGACGTTCTCCTCGGGCTGCGCGGCGCTGACCGGCGTCGAGGCGATCTCCAACGGCGTACCCGCCTTCAAGCCGCCGAAGAGCAAGAACGCGGCGACCACGCTGATGCTGCTGGGCGGCATCGCGATCATCATGCTCTTCGGGATCATCCTGCTGGCCCGGGTGACCCACCTGCAGTACGTCGAGGACCCGGCCACCCAGATCATCTCCGGGCCGGTCAACTACGAGCAGAAGACGGTCACCGCCCAGCTCGCCGAGACGGTCTTCGGTCAGGGTTCGGCGCTGCTCTACCTCACCACCGGCGTGACCGCGCTGATCCTCTTCCTGGCCGCGAACACCGCGTTCAACGGCTTCCCGGTGCTCGGCTCGATCCTGGCCCAGGACCGCTACCTGCCCCGCCAGTTCCACACCCGGGGCGACCGGCTCGCCTTCAGCAACGGCATCGTCTTCCTGGCCGGTGCCGCGATGGTGCTGATCGTGGCGTTCCAGGCGGAGACCACCCGGCTGATCCAGCTCTACATCGTGGGCGTGTTCGTCTCGTTCACGCTCTCCCAGGGCGGCATGATCCGGCACTGGAACCGCCTGCTGAGACTGCAGCGGGATCCGGAGCGCCGGCGCCGGATGATCCGGTCCCGGGCGATCAACGCGTTCGGCATGGGCCTCACCGGCGCCGTGCTGATCGTGGTGCTGATCACCAAGTTCCTGCTCGGCGCGTGGATCGCGATCGCCGCGATGATCGTGCTCTACGTGCTGATGCTCGCCATCCACCGCCACTACACGCGGGTCGCCGAGGAGCTCAAGCCCACCGAGGAACGGCCGGTCCTGCCCTCCCGCAACCACGCGATCGTGCTGGTCAGCAAGGTGCACATGCCGACCCTGCGTGCTCTGGCGTACGCGCAGGCGACCCGGCCGGACACGCTCACCGCGGTCACCGTCAACGTGGACGACAAGGACACCCGCAACATCCAGCAGGAGTGGGAGCGGCGCGAGCTGGCGGCACCGCTGACCGTGGTCGACTCGCCGTACCGGGAGATCACCAAGCCGATCATCGACTTCGTGACGAGCGTGCGCCGCACCTCGCCGCGGGACGTGGTGACCGTCTTCGTGCCGGAGTACGTGGTCGGCCGCTGGTGGGAGAACCTGCTGCACAACCAGAGCGCGCTGCGGATCAAGGCCCGCCTGCTCTTCGAGCCCGGCGTGATGGTGGTCAGCGTGCCCTGGCAGCTGCAGTCCAGCCAGGACCGTGACCTCGCCCGCCTGGACCGGGGCCTGAACAACGCGCCGGCCCGGGGACCGCGCTTCCGGCACACGGAGCCGCAGCCCACCGCCGAGTCGCAGCCGGAGCCGGCCCCGCCCGCGGCGGTCGTCACCGAGACCGACGGCGGCGATCGCCCATGACCTCCGGCCCATCCTCGCTCTCCCGCCCGTCGTCCCGCCCGTCGTCCCGTCCGTCAGCGGAGGAGGTGGCTGATGACGTGTACGAAGGGGACCGAATAGAGATCACCGTCGGCGCTCCGGCGCACGGCGGTCACTGCGTGGCCCGGCTGGACGGCCCGCACGGCCGGGTGGTCTTCGTCCGGCACGCGCTGCCCGGCGAGCGGGTCACCGCGGAGATCACCGAGATCCATCGCAGCTATCTGCGCGCCGACGCCGTCGAGATCCACGAGCCGTCCCCGGACCGGGTCGCGGCTCCGTGCGCCTTCGCCCACCCGGGCGGCTGTGGCGGTTGTGATCTCCAGCATGTCTCCGCCGAGGCGCAGCTCGACTGGAAGACCGCCGTGGTCCGGGAGCAGCTCAGCCGGCTGGCGCACATCCCCGATGAAGATCAAGAGCAGTTTTTCGTACGGGTGGAGCCGCTGCCCGGCGGGCTACTGGGCTGGCGTACCCGGATCCGCTACGCGGTGGACGCCGCCGACCGGGCCGGTCTCCTGCAGCACCGCTCGCACCAGGTGGTCGACGTGGACCGGTGCCTGATCGCCCACCCGGCGATCCAGGAGCTGGACCTGCTCGCCCGCACCTGGCCGGCGTCGTCATCCCTCCAGGTCACCGCCTCGGGGGCCGGCGACGTCGTGGTCCTCGAGCGCCCGGCCGTCCCGAGTGACGGTCCCGGCGCGGTCTCCGGCTCCGGCTCGGTCTCCGGCTCCGGGGTCTCCGATGTCTCTGGTGTCTTCGGTGCTTCCGGTGACGACGATCTCGCCGAGGCGCCCGCCTCCGGCCTGGTCCACCTGGCCGGCCCGACAACGGTCACCGAGACCGTCGGTGACCGTTCCTGGTCACTCCGGCCGGAGAGCTTCTGGCAGGTGCACCCCGCCGCGGCCGCCACCCTGACCGACGCGGTCCTCACCATGCTGGACCCACGGCCGGGCGAGATCAGCTGGGACCTGTACGGCGGCGCCGGCCTGTTCGCCGCCGCCCTGGCCACCCGGACCGGCGCCCGCACCACGATCGTCGAGTCCTCGCCGCCCGGGGTCGCCGCGGCCCGTACCGGCCTCGCCGACCTCCCGACCGTCGAGGTGGTCGAGGCGAAGGTCGAGACGGCCCTGACCCGCCGCCGGATCACCGCCCCGGTCGACCTGGTGGTCCTGGACCCGCCGCGGGCGGGAGCCGGTCCCCGGGTGGTCCGCGACGTGATCGCCGCCGCACCACGCGCGGTCGCCTATGTCGCCTGCGACCCGGCGGCCCTCGCCCGTGACCTGGCCACCTTCCGCAAGGCCGGCTGGCGGGTGGCCGAGCTCCGCGCCTTCGACTGCTTCCCGATGACCCAGCACGTCGAGTGCGTGGCCCTGCTCCTCCCACACTGACCCGTCCCCCGCGACCCCGGCGGTGAGCCCGGGCCATAGCGCGTCCGCCGGTTCTGGCTGGTCTTCAGGGGTGCCTCGCTTCGCGTGAGGCACCCCTGAAGACCAGCCAGAACCGCGAGCCGCGATCTTGGCGGTGCGTCCCGTCCGCAGCGCGCGTCGCCGTGTTGGCTGGCGCTCAGGGGTGTGTGGACGGGCCCGACACACCCCTGAGGACCAGCCGAGACCGTGAGCGCGTGACGGCCCGGAGTGGGCAGGGACGTCGCGAGGGCCGGCGGGGGTCGCCTTTTGAGCGTGGTGGGGGAGGCGACGGCGTACCGGAGGAGGGGTTTCAGGGGTTGGCGCGCTCGGCGGCGGAGACGGCGTTGCGGAAGAGCATGGCGACCGTGGTGGGGCCGACGCCGCCGACGCGGGGGGTGATGGCGCCGGCGACCGAGGCGCAGGACTCGTCGACGTCGGGGAGCAGGCGGCGGCCCTCGTAGCGGACGCCCGCGCCGATCACGGTGGCGCCCGGCTTGACGTGTTCGGGCTGGATGATGTGCGGAACGCCGACGGCGGCGATCAGGATCTCGGCGCGCTGGGTGTACCGCGGCCAGTCCTTCACCCCGGTGTGCACCACCGTGACGGCGGCGTTGGCGGTCGGGCGCTTCTGTGCCAGCAGCATCGCGAGCGGGCGGCCGAGCGTGGCGCCACGACCGAGAATGACCACCTCGCGGCCGGACACCTCGACGCCGTGGTGGGCGAGCAGCGCCTCGATGCCGGCCGGGGTGCAGGGGAGCGGACCGGGCAGGCCGACGGCGAGGCGGCCCATGTTGAGCGGGTGCATGCCGTCGACGTCCTTGTCCGGGTCGAGGGTCTGCAGGGCCGCGTCGTAGTCGAGGTGCGCCGGGATCGGGTACTGGATCAGGACGCCGTGCACGTTCTCGTCGTCGTTGTAGGCCTCGATCACCTTCAGCAGGTCGGCCTGCGTCGCCGAGCCGCTCAGGTGCTCGTGCGGGGACTCGAAGCCGAGCTCGGCGGCCTGCTTCTGCTTGATCCGGATGTACCCGGCGCTGGCGTCGTCGTCGCCGACCAGGATGGTGGCGAGGCTGGGCTGGACGCCGCGCTCCTTGAGGCGGGCGACGCGGTCCCGGACGTCGGCCAGGACGGCCTCGGCGACCGGGGCACCGGGCAGCAGGCGAGCGGTGTTCGACATGATCGTCTCCATACCCGGGAGCCCAGGCGGTCGACGTCCCGTGACGAGCTCCCCGATGGTTGTGACCATCCCCGTGCCGCCAGTCGCTGTTCGCCTCCAGGATGCCCGATGTGTGACCTGCCCCGCTCGGCGGGGTGGGATCCGTCACCGGATATGTGTACGAGTGGTGGAGGAATGGTCTCTGTCCGTTCTCTCCGGGTCGCGGAGCGGCGCGTCACGGATAGACTCCAGCCTCATGAGCGACTCCCCCTCGACCCCGGCCGGCCTGCTGGCGAGCGTCACCGATCCCGGTGTGCTCAAGCGACTGACCCCGGAGCAGTCGTCCCTGCTCGCGGCCGAGATTCGAGACTTCCTCGTGGCCAAGGTCTCGCGCACCGGCGGTCACCTCGGTCCGAACCTCGGCGTGGTCGAGCTGACCCTGGCGATGCACCGGGTCTTCGATTCCCCACGTGACAAGATCCTCTTCGACACCGGTCACCAGTCGTACGTGCACAAGATCGTGACCGGCCGGCAGGACGGCTTCGACCTCCTGCGCCAGCGGGGTGGCCTGACCGGCTACCCGAGCCAGGCCGAGAGCGAGCACGACCTGATCGAGAACTCGCACGCCTCCACCGCGCTCTCCTACGCCGACGGCCTGGCCAAGGCGTTCGCGCTGCGCGGCGAGGACCGGCACGTGGTGGCGGTGGTCGGCGACGGCGCGCTGACCGGCGGCATGTGCTGGGAGGCGCTCAACAACATCGCGGCCACGAAGAACCGCCTGGTCATCGTGGTGAACGACAACGGCCGGTCGTACGCGCCGACCATCGGCGGCCTCGCCGACCACCTCTCCACGCTGCGCCTCAACCCCGGCTACGAGAAGGTGCTCGACCTGGTCAAGGACGCGCTCGGTCAGACCCCGGTGGTCGGCAAGCCGGTCTTCGAGGTGCTGCACGCGGTCAAGAAGGGCATCAAGGACGCGGTCAGCCCGCAGCCGATGTTCGAAGACCTCGGCCTGAAGTACATCGGCCCGGTCGACGGCCACGACCAGCAGGCGATGGAGTCCGCGCTGCGCCGGGCCAAGGGCTTCAACGCCCCGGTCATCGTGCACGCGGTCACCAAGAAGGGCTACGGCTACCGCCCCGCCGAGGAGGACGAGGCGGACTGCTGGCACAGCCCCAGCGCGTTCGACGTGCACACCGGGCAGATGCTGCCCTCGACCGCGCTGAAGTGGACCAAGGTCTTCGCCGAGGAGCTGGTGAAGGTCGCCGACGAGCGGCCGGACGTGGTCGGCATCACCGCCGCGATGGCCGAGCCGACCGGCATCGCCGCGCTGCAGAAGAAGTACCCCGAGCGGGCCTACGACGTGGGCATCGCCGAGCAGCACGCGGCGACCAGCGCGGCCGGTCTGGCGATGGGCGGCCTGCACCCGGTGGTGGCGGTCTACGCGACCTTCCTGAACCGGGCCTTCGACCAGGTCCTGCTCGACATCGCGATGCACGGCCTGCCGGTCACCTTCGTGCTGGACCGGGCGGGCATCACCGGGCCGGACGGCCCGAGCCACTACGGCATCTGGGACATGAGCGTCTTCGGCGTGGTGCCCGGCCTGCGGATCGCCGCCCCGCGGGACGCCGTCACGCTGCGCGAGGAGCTGCGCGAGGCGGTCGCGGTCGACGACGGCCCGACCATCGTGCGCTTCCCGACCGGCGCGGTCGCCCCGGACACCCCGGCGATCCGCCGGGTGGGCCAGATCGACGTGCTGCGCGAGGGCGAGCGGAAGGACATCCTGCTGGTCGCGGTCGGTTCCTTCGCCGGTCTGGGCCTGGAGGCCGCCGAGCGTCTCGCCGAGCAGGGCTACGGCGTGACCGTGGTGGACCCGCGCTGGGTCCGCCCGGTGCCGATCGAGCTGACCGGCCTGGCCGCCCAGCACCGCCTGGTGGTCACCGTGGAGGACGGCATCCGCGCCGGTGGCGTCGGTGACGCGGTCGCGGCCGCGCTGCGGGACGCGAACGTGCGGGTCCCGCTCCGCGACTTCGGCGTGCCGGCCGGCTTCCACCCGCACGGCACCCGGGCGCAGCTGCTCACCTCGCTCGGCCTGACCGCGCAGGACATCGCCCGGGATGTGACCGGGGTGATGTCCGGTCTGGACGAGTCGGTGGAGGCCACCTCGGTCTAGAGGTGCAGTTTCGTTACCCAGTCGTTATCTTTGGCGGATGGGTGACGTCGTCATCGACCTCGGTCTCGATCGGGGTACCCCGGAGAGCTACGCGAAGCCGGGGCGGCGGACCACGTCGCCCTGGCTTCCGCCGTTCCTGGTCGCCGTGCTGGTGCTCCTCGCCGCCGCCGCGTCGGCGGGACCGGCCCGGTCGCCGCTCGACGAGGTGCTACGGACGCCGATCGGGCCGGCCGACCCGTACCTGATCACCGAGGGGCGGGTGCTGGTCCAGTCGCGCGGCGTGCTCACCGCGTACGACCTGGCCGCCGGCGGACTCCGCTGGCGGACCGCGCAGCCGGTCCCGGTCTACCAGCTGCGCTCCGCCGACGGGCTGGTCCTGCTCCGGCCCTGGGCCACCGGCCGGGCCGAGCCGGGCACCACCGCGGTCTCGATCGCCACCGGCACCGCCGAGTGGCACCACCGGCGCAACGTGATCACCGCGACCGGCGGCGACCTGATGATCGCGGTGAGCGGGGTGCGCAGCAGCTCCCGGACCCGGGTGGAGGGCGAGGTCGACGCGCTCGACCCGGTCACCGGGCTGACCCGCTGGCAGGTCCGGGTCCCGTCCACCGGCGTGCTCCTCACCGTGCCCGGCCCGGCCGACCTGGGCCCGCGGATGATGCTGGTCCGCGACGACCGGACCGCCTCGCTCTACGACACCGGGACCGGCGACCTGCTCGCCACCCGGGCGCTGCCCGCCGCCGGGTACGGCCCGGCCAACCCGGTGGTGGCCGGGGGAGTGGTCCTGCTCCGGCACCCCGGGCCGTCCGGCACCGAGGTCTCCGCGTACGACGCCGCCACACTCCGCCCGCTCTGGACCGAACCGGCCGGCGACACCGTCGAGGTGCACACCTGCGGCCTGCTCGCCTGCCTCGTCGAGCGGGACGGGATCGTGGCGGTGGACCCGGCGACCGGCGACGAGCGGTGGCGCCACGACGGCTGGCGCTCGGCCGAGCAGCACGGCATGTCGCTGGTCGTCTCGGTGGCCGACGCCCCGGTGGCGACGGTCGACCCCGCGAGCGGCCGGGTCCTGGTGGACCTGACCGGGTGGCACCTGATCGGCGGGACCGACGGATCGGGCCGGTCCCTGGTCACCCGGGCGATCGACGGGGGCGCGCGTACCATGGTCGCCGTCGCCGACCCGGCCGTCTCCCGGCCCCGCCCGATCGCGGTGCTGCCGGCCGGCACCGGTGACTGTCAGGCCGCCCCGGGCCGGCTGGTCTGCCGGTCCACCACCGGCGAGCTGATCGTCTGGGGGTACACCGAGGGCTGAGGAGGGAGCGGAGTGACCCTGATCGAGCTGGACCGGGAGACCCCGCTCGAGGTCGAGCTCGGCCGCCGTCCCCCGCTCGCGCACCACCGGCGCACCGGGCTCCTGCTGGCCGTGGCGCTGCTCGCCGTCCTCGGCGGCGGGGTGCCCGCCACCGGCATGTGCTGGCGTCTCCTCGGCGTGATCACCACCGAGGAGTTCCCCGACGGCCAGGTCCAGATGACCGGCGGGCAGATCTACACGGTGGACACCACCGACGACGAGCCGGTCGTCACCGCCTGGGCGCCCGGCGACGGACTGACCCGCCTCTGGAGCGACCGGGTGCCGGTGGCGATGGCCGGGGACGACAACATCGCGCCGGTCAACTCGGTCTCGGTCCGGCAGTCCGGCGAGGTGGTGCTGCTCACCGCGGGCTTCACCACCACGGCGGTGGACGCGGCGACCGGGCGGACCCGCTGGACCTCGCCGATCTCGGTGACCGTGCTGGCCGGGAACACCACGGGCGTCACCGTCGAGCGGGTGTTCCGCCCCGGCACCGAGTACGACCAGGACTCCGGCGACCCGGGACCGCTCTACTTCACGGCGACCGGTGAGCCGCACACCGAGGCGCCGATCCGTACCGAGGTGCGGGGCATCGACCTGGCCAGCGGCGGGACGCTCTGGACGGCGACGCCGGGCGGGTCGGTGAACGTGGACATGGTCGCCGGTGAGCCGGCCGCGGTGCTGATCACCGCCTCCTCCCGGCTCACCCTGCGCGACCTGCGTACCGGCGCGGAGCTCCGCGCGGCCGGCCTGCCGAAGCTGGACGGGAAGGGCCCGTCCAGCGGCACCCTGCTCGGCGACGTCGCGCTGGTCCGGTACGAGGACGCGGCCGGCCAGATCGCGTACGACGCCCGTACCCTGACCCGGCTCTGGCGGGGCGGCTCCGCCGACGCCGTCCCGGCCGACCCGGTGGACTGCGAGAACCTGCTCTGCGACGGCGCGCACGGCGACGTGCGGGTGCTCGACCCGCGGACCGGGCGGACGCGGTGGCGGGTGCAGGAGGACGTCGACCTGACCGCCCGCGCCGGATACGTGCTGGAGACCGACGCGGCGAGCGGGGAGCCGGTGCGCCTCGCCGACGTCCGGACCGGTGTGGTCCGGGCCGACCTGACCGGGTGGACCGGCGACGTACCGGGCACGGCCGACCAGCCGCTGCTGCTCTGGCGTGCCGGCAAGGCGGGCACCCGGATCTTCGCCGTGGTCACGCCGGGCCACCCGGAGATCCAGCGTCTCGGCACGGCCGCCAAGGGGCTGGACGACTGCGACTCGGACGGCAACTTCGTGCTCTGCCGGAGCGCGACCGGTCTGCGGGTCTGGGCCTACCGGATTTGATCCGGGCGGGCAGAATGGCGATGTGGCAGAGGCGCTGATCGATCTGGGCCGCGTCGAGGACGCGCCCGTCGAGCCGCCGCCCCCGCGTTCCTGGCGGCCGGTCCTCGCTGCCGCCGGTGCCCTGCTGCTGGTCCTGCTCGGCGGTGCGGCCGCGCCGGTCCACCCGCCGGCCCCGGCGATCCTGCCGGGCGCGCTCGGCGACCAGTTGATCGTCACGGACGAGACGGTCTTCGTGGTGGGCGCGGCCTCGGAGTCCGGCGAGGCCGTGCGGTCCCACCCCCTGCACGCGTACGCGCTGCCCGGCGCGCGCCCGGTCTCCGCGAGCACGATCGCGGTGCCGGGGGTGATCTTCTCGATCCAGCCCGCCGGACCGGATCTCCTGCTGATCTCCGCCCGCAACGAGGCCGACAACGTCGTCACCGTCATCGCGGTGCGCCCGTCGACCGGCGAGACGCTCTGGCGGCGGGCCGGCATCACGGTCGGGGTCTCGGAGACCGCCGGCGTCGCCGTGATCACCACGGACGGCGTGCCCCGCAGCGATGACGAGTACGCCGTCTCGTACTGGCACGTGGTGGACCTGGAGACCGGGACGTCCCGCTGGTCCGTACGCCTCGCCTCGGGCGAGCAGGCGGTGACGGACGGCGCCGTCCGCGAGCCTCGACGGCTCTATGTGCTGCGTACCGGGCGTCTCTCCGCCTACGACGTGCGCAACGGCCGGGTCGTCGCCCAGGTGCCGGTCCCCGGGATCGCGCCCGGGGAGGCCGCCCTCTGGCCGGTCGGGGACCGGGTGCTGGTCACCGGCGAGGAGGGTGGCACCTACACCTTCCAGGGCGACGAGCTGACCCCGGTCTCGCACGTGGCGCGCGGGATGAGCGGCTACTTCGCGCCGGCCGAATGCGACGGCCTGCTCTGCGTCTACACCGAGACGAACCGGGTCGCCGGGCTCGATCCGGAGACCGGGGCGGAGACCTGGTCGGCGCCGTTCGACGGCTTCGCCGCGTACCGGGACGGCGCGGTGATCAGCACCGCCACCGCCGACGGCACCCGCCCGCGGCTCCTGAAATCGGACCCGGTGACCGGCCGGCGGCTCGCCGAGCTCGACGGGTGGTCGCCGGTGCCGGGTACGGCCAGCGGCCCGTTCTACGTGCAGCACGTGCAACTCGGCGCGGACCGGTACTGGTTCGGGGTGGTCGACCCGGTGACGTTCCGGGTGGCGGTGCTCTTCTCCGGCGAGCACCTGGCCGGCGACTGCCGGTTCACCGAGACGGCCCTGGTCTGCCGCCGGATCGACGCGAGCGTGGGGGTTTGGCCTCTTCGGTAGCCTTCACCTCGACGGGGTTCCCACCCCGGCGGAGGCCATGGAGGATCGCGGTGCGTGTGCTGGTGGTGGAGGACGAGCGGACGATGGCCGACGCGATCGCGCGCGGTCTGCGGCGGCAGGGCATGGCGGTCGACGTCGCCTACGACGGGCTGCAGGGCCACGAGATGGCGTACGTGACCAGGTACGACGTCGTCGTGCTGGACCGCGACCTGCCCGGCATGCACGGCGACGAGATCTGCGCGGCGCTGGTCGAGTCCGGTGCCCTGACCCGGGTGCTGATGCTGACCGCGAGCAGTACGGTCGCCGACCGGGTCGAGGGCCTGCAGCTCGGCGCCGACGACTACCTGGCCAAGCCGTTCGCGTTCGAGGAGCTGGTGGCCCGGGTGCAGGCGCTCGGCCGGCGGGCCACCCCGGCGGCGCCCCCGGTGCTCACCGTCGGCGACCTGGTGCTCGACCCCGCCCGCCGGGTGGTGACCCGGGCCGGGGTCACGCTGGACCTCACCAACAAGGAGTTCGGCGTGCTGGAGGTGCTGCTCCGGGCGAGGGGCGGGGTGGTCTCCAGCGAGGAGCTGCTGGACCGGGTCTGGGATGCCAACACCGACCCGTTCACCACCACGGTCCGGGTGACCGTGATGACCCTGCGCAAGAAGCTGGGCGACCCACCGCTGATCGAGACCGTGGTCGGCGCCGGGTACCGGGTCCCCGAAGCGGTCGTGGCCTCGTGACCGTCTACCAGGGCCAGGCTCAGGGCCAGGTCCCGGGCCGGGCCCCGGGCGCCCGGCCCGGTGGTGGCCTGCGCTGGCTGCTGCGCCCGACGCTGCGGCTGCGGCTGACCCTGCTCAACGGCATCCTGCTGGTCGCGGCCGGCGCGGTCCTGGTGGTGCTCGCCTGGCTCCTGGTCGACGAGTCGCTGCACCCGGCCGACGAACTGCAGGCCGGCTCGACCGTGACGCTGAACGACGGCAGCCTCCGTGAGGCGCGCGCCTGGCAGAACGAGATGATCGACCAGGCCTCGGACGAACTGCTGCTCAAGGGCTTCGGCGCGCTGATCGCGATCGGCATCATCGGCACCGGCGGGGCCTATCTGGTGGCCGGCCGCGCGCTGCGCCCGCTGCACGCGGTGACCCAGGCCGCCCAGCGGCTCGGCGAGGAGACCCTGGAACAGCGGATCCGGTACGCGGGCGCGGACGACGAGGTGGCCGAACTGGCCCGGACGTTCGACGCGATGCTGGACCGGCTGACCGCGGCGTTCGAGTCGCAGAAGCGGTTCGTGGCGAACGCCTCGCACGAGCTGCGCACGCCGCTGGCGGTGATGCGGACCGAGATCGACGTGACGTTGATGGACGACGAGGCCGACGTGGCGGAGTACCGCCGGATGGCCAAGGTGGTCCGCAACGCCTCGGAGCGCGCGAACGGCCTGGTCGACGCGCTGCTGGTGCTGGCCCGCTCGGAGGCGCAGTCCGGCCGCCGGCTGGTCCGCAAGGTGCCGGCCGACCTGGCGACCAGCGCCTACACCGCGCTCTCCGCGGTGAAGGCGGAGGCCGAACGCCTGAAGCTCGAAGTCACCACGGATCTTCAGGCGGCCCCGGTGGTCGGCGACCCGAGTCTGCTGGACCGGCTGGCCGGCAACCTGATCGAGAACGCGATCCGGTACAACCACCTGCTCGGCAAGCTATGGCTGCGTACCTGCCTGGTGAACGGCCAGGCCCGGCTGATCGTCGGCAACACCGGTTACGAGGTGGAGCCGGCCGACGTACCGGGCCTCTTCGAGCCGTTCCGCCGGGGCGGCTGGGAGCGGACCGGTTCCCGCGGCTCCGGCCTGGGGCTCTCCATCGTGCGGGCGGTCTGCGACGCGCACGGCGGCACGGTCTCGGCGGTGGCCCAGGAGGGCGGCGGCCTGGAGGTCACCATCTCCCTGCCGGCCGCCGACACCACTCCGGTGGTGGCCGCCACGGCGTCCGTGCCACGCGGCCGGGTCTAGCTAACCCCTGGTCTCGATCTGGGACCGGATCGTGGGGAACTCGCTCGTCACCTTGTCGGCCGACTTGAAGTACCAAACGACCATGCCGAGACTGCCCTCGTCGGCCCAGCCGCAGAGCGCCATCCTGATCCCGTCGCTCTCGGTGTTGCCGCACTTCGCGGCGCCGCCGAGCGAGCCGGTGCTGACCTCGGTGGTGTCGGTCACCTTCGAGTCACCGCTGCCCAGGGCATAGAAGAGCATTCCCAGGTACGAGTCCGGGTCGTCGATCGGGGCCTCCGCCGCCGCGATGGTGACCAGGTTGCTGCGGCTGGAGTTGCCGTACACCGCGCCGACTGAGTTGGTCACCCCGGGCAGGCTGCCCAGACTCTGCTTGAGCAGGGACGCCAGGCTGGCCGCCTCGTCCTCGTCGATCTTCGGGCGACCGTTCAGCTTCTGGGGTGCCGCGACCGTGATGTCCGCGTCCTCGCCGGCGTCCTCGGCCGGCTCGGTGGTCGCCTCGCCGGTCGGCTCGGTGGTCTCGGTCCCGGTGCCGCCCGCGACCGGGGCGTCGGCGCCGGTGGTGGTCTGGTTCGCGTTCCGGACCAGCAGGACGGCCGAGGCCGCGCCGCCGAGGCAGAGCACCAGCACGATCGCCACCGAGAGCGCGATGATCGGCCCGGTCCGCGACTTCGGCGGGGCGGGCGGCGGGTAGCCCGGCTGCGGCGGGTACCCGGGTGGTGCCGGGTATCCGGGCTGTTGATAGCCGGGCTGCTGGTAACCGGGCTGCTGGTAGCCGGGCGGGGGGTAATCCTGCTGCGGGCCGTAGCCGTACGGCGGTGTCGGCGCCGGACCCGGCTGCGGCGGCACCGAGGAGGGTACGTCGGGGTTGGGCTGACCGGGATACGGCGGGCCGGAGTACGGGGGCTGTGTCATCGGCGCTCCAACATCGGGGGTACCGCTCACGAGCCTATCGGTCACCGGCAATGACGCCGCCGCCCCGCCCGGGTGACCGGACGGGGCGGCGGGACCGGGGACGTCAGCTCTTGGTCTCGATCTCCGCACGGAGCGTCGGGAACTCGGCCGTCACCTCGGAGGCCTTCTTGAAGTAGATCAGCGCCATGCCGACGCTGCCGCCGTCGGCCCAGCCGCAGACGGCCATGTCGACGCCGCTCTGCGCGGTGGAGCCGCACTCCGCGACGCCGCCCAGGTCACCGGTGTCGACCTTGGTCCGGCCGGTGACGGCCGAGCTCTCGCCGAAGCTGGTGAAGGCCGCGTCGAGCTCGGCCTGCGGGTCGGTGATGACGGCCTCGGTGGCCAGCACGCCGATGATGTCCTTCTTGGCCGCCTCGCCGTAGAACGCGGCGAACGAGTTCTTGGCCTGCGGGTACTCGGACAGGCTGGTCTTCATCTGGTCGGCGAGCGAGGTGAACTGCTCGTCGGTCAGCTTGGGGCGGTCGCCCAGGGTGTCCGGCTCGGCGATGGAGATCTTCTCGGCGGCGGCCGAGGCACTCGCCACGGTGGCCTGCACCTTGTCGAGCTCGTTCTTGCCGAAGACGGCGAGCGCGGCGACACCGGCGATGCAGAGCACCACGATGACCGCGACGACGATCAGGATGATCTTGAGGACCGGCGACTTCTTCTGCGGCGGGGGCGGCGGAAGGAACGGCGGCTGACCCGGAATCGGCTGACCGAACGGCGGCTGACCGGGGACGGGCTCGCCGAACGCCGGCTGTCCCGGCACCGGCTGACCCGGAACCGGCTGGCCGAACGGAGGCTGACCCGGCGCGGGGTAGCCGGGGGTCTGGCCGGCGGGCGGGACGTTATCGGGGTTGGGCTGGCCGAAAGGCGGCTGCGTCATCAATACTCCAGGATCGGTTGGTCGCTGGAGCCTAATAGGCAGGTCGCGATGGGTGCGATCCCGTTTCCCGTGAGGTGCCTTACGTCTCCCTGATCGTTACATGGGAAGGGCCCCCGCCGGAGCGAGGGCCCTTCACCGGAGAACGGGAGGTCAGGCGGGGACGCTGGCCACGCCCACCGGCAGGAAACGCTTGCCGGTGACCTTCTCCGCGACACCGCTGCGATCCAGGTACGGGGTCACTCCACCGAGGTGGAACGGCCACCCGGCGCCGAGCACCATGCACAGGTCGATGTCCTGCGCCTCGGCGACCACGCCCTCGTCCAGCATGATCCGGATCTCCTGGGCCAGGGCGGCCAGGGCGTTCTCGCGGACCTGATCGGCGGAGAGCGGAGCGGAACCGCCCTCGACCAGCGTGACCACCTCGGGGTTGAGCTCGTCGTCGACGATCAGCGGCAGACCGGCGTCGACGATCTTCTTGAGGTTGGGGCTGTCCGCGAACCGGTCCGGGAACGCCGTGTGCAGCGTCTCGCCGACGTGGTACGCGACCGCCGGCCCGACCAGCTGGAGCAGCGCGATCGGCCGCATCGGCAGGCCCAGCGGGTCGAACGCCTCGTTCACCACGTCGAGCGGGGTACCGGCGTCGATCGCGTTGAAGACCTCGCTGGTGAACCGGGTGAGCACCCGGTTGACCACGAACGCCGGGGCGTCCTTGACCAGCACCGAGGACTTCTTCAGCTCCCGGCCCACGGCGAACGCGGTGGCCAGGGTGGCGTCGTCGGTCTTCTCGCCCTTGATGATCTCGAGCAGCGGGAGGACCGCGACCGGGTTGAAGAAGTGGAAGCCGACGACCCGCTCGGGGTGCTCGAGGTCGGCCGCCATGTCGGTGATCGAGAGCGAGCTGGTGTTGGTCGCCAGGATCGCCTCCGGGGAGACGATCTTCTCCAGCTCGGCCCAGATCTGCTTCTTCAGGTCGAGGTTCTCGAAGACCGCCTCGATCACGAAGTCCGCGTCCGCGAAGACCGACTTGTCGACCGAGCCGCTGACCAGGCCGCGGAACTTGGCCGCGCTGCCCTCGTCGAGGCGGCGCTTGGCGACCAGCTTGTCGATCTGCTCGTGGACGTACGCCACGCCCTTGTCCACCCGGGCCTGGTCCAGGTCGGTCAGCACCACCGGGACCTGCAGGCGGCGGACGAAGAGCAGGGCCAGCTGGGAGGCCATCAGGCCGGCGCCGATCACGCCCACCTTGGTGACCTTGCGGGCCAGCGACCTGTCCGGCACGCCGACCGGCCGCTTCGCCCGGCGCTGGACCAGGTCGAACGCGTACAGGCTGGCCCGGGCCTCGTCGCCGAGCAGCAGGTCGGCCAGGGCCTCGGTCTCGGCCGCGGTGCCATCCTCGAAGGACGCCTCCTTGGCCAGGGCCAGCAGCTCCAGCGCCTTGTTGGCGGAGGGCACCGCGCCGTGCAGCTTCTCGTCCAGCTGCTGCTTCGCGAAGAAGAGCACGCCGTCCCACATGTCCCGGTCCACCTCGGGACGCTCGACCGTGACGTCGCCCTTGACCACACCGGCGGCCCAGGCGAGCGACTCCTCGATGAAGGCGGCCGGCTCGAAGAGCGCGTCCGCGACACCGAACTCGCGGGCCTGCTTGGGCCGCAGCACCTTCTGGGTGAGCGGGTTCTGCAGGATGATCTGGGCCGCGCCGGGCACGCCGATCAGGTTCGGCAGCAGCTGCGAGCCGCCCCAGCCGGGGATCAGGCCGATCGCGACCTCGGGCAGGCCGAGCGCCGCCGCGCCGCCGGAGACCGTGCGGTAGTGGCAGTGCAGGGCGACCTCGAGGCCACCGCCGAGCGCCGCGCCGTTGATGAACGCGAAGGTCGGGATCTCGCTGTTCTTGAGCCGGGCGAAGACCCGGTGGCCCAGCTCGCCGAGGGCGACGGCCTGCTCCCGCGTGGTGATGAACGGCATGCCGGTGATGTCGGCGCCGACGCAGAAGATGTACGGCTTGCCGGTGATCGCGATGAACGCCGGGTTCGCCTCGGTGGCGGCGGTGATCGCCGCGTCCAGGGAGGCGAGGCCGCCCGGCCCGAAGCTGTTCGGCTTCTTGTGGTCGAAGCCGTTGTCCAGGGTGATCAGGGCCGCGGGCCGGTCCAGGCCGGGCACGTTCACCTGGCGGACGAGCGCCTTGGTCACGACCTCGTTCGGGTACTCCGGAAGAGCCGTCACTTCGCGAATCCTTCCCAGTTCGGGTTCTCCCAGATGACCGTGCCGCCCATGCCGATGCCGATGCACATGGCGTTGATGCCGTACCGGACCTCGGGGTGCTCCTCGAAGTGGCGGGCCAGCTGTGTCATCAGGCGGATGCCGGAGGACGCGAGCGGGTGGCCGATGGCGATCGCGCCGCCCCACGGGTTGACCCGCTCGTCGTCCTCGGCGATCCCGTAGTGGTCGAGGAACGCCAGCACCTGGACCGCGAAGGCCTCGTTCAGCTCGAAGAGGCCGATGTCGTCGATGGTGAGGCCGGCCTTCTTCAGGGCCTTCTCGGTCGACGGGATCGGGCCGTAGCCCATGATCTCCGGCTCGACGCCGACGAACGCGTACGACACCAGGCGCATCGCGACCGGCAGGCCCAGCTCGCGGGCGGTCGCCTCGTCGGCCAGGATCGCCGCGGTGGCGCCGTCGTTCAGGCCGGCCGCGTTGCCCGCGGTGACCCGGCCGTGCGGGCGGAACGGGGTCTTCAGCGTGGCGAGCTTCGCCATCGAGGTCTCGCGCGGCGCCTCGTCGACCGTGGCCAGGCCCCAGCCCTGCTCGGCGCTGCGCAGTGCGACCGGCACCAGGTCCGGCTGCAGCTTGCCGTTCGCGTACGCCTTCGCGGTCTTGAGCTGCGAGTTCAGCCCGTACGCGTCGACCCGCTCCTTGGTGATCGCGGGGAGCCGGTCGTGCAGGTTCTCCGCGGTCGAGCCCATCACCAGCGCCGACGGGTCGACCAGCTTCTCGGCCAGGATCCGCGGGTTCGGGTCGACGCCCTCGCCCATCGGGTGCCGGCCCATGTGCTCGACACCGCCGGCGATCGCGACGTCGTACGCGCCCATCGCGATGCCACCGGCCACGTTGGTGACCGCGGTCATCGCGCCCGCGCACATCCGGTCGACGGCGTAGCCCGGGGTGGTCTTCGGCAGGCCGGAGAGCAGCGCGGCGGTCCGGCCGATGGTCAGACCCTGGTCGCCGGTCTGGGTGGTGGCCGCGACCGCGACCTCCTCCACGCGCTCCGGCGGGAGCTGGGGGTTGCGCTTCAGCAGCTCTCGGATGCAGCGGATCACCAGGTCGTCGGCGCGGGTCTCGGCGTACATGCCGCCCGCCTTGCCGAACGGGGTGCGGACGCCGTCGACGAAGACGACCTCGCGTACTTCACGGGGCACAGCAAGCCTCCTTGCGGGCGTGAACCCTAATGTGTCGGCAATGCTACTCGCCGGTAACTAAAGCTCGCCAGGCCATCCGTGAAATCACACCGCGCTCTCAGGCGGGCTCCGGGAGAACCTCCGCCAACCGGTCCGCGAGCAGGCCGGTCTGCCAGTTCCGGGCACCGAAACCGAGCAGCGTGTCGCCCACCGTCTGGGAGCTGACCTCGTCCGGCGGGGACCAGGCCAGCCGCCGGATGAAGTCCGGGCTGATCAGGTTCTCCGGGGGGAGGCGATGGGCCTCGGCGGTGCCGACCACGATCTGCCGGCACCGGGCGAGCCGGGCCGCCGCGATCGGGTCGCGCTCCGCCCAGCGGTGCGGCGGGGGCGGGCCGTCGACCGGCTGGTTCACCGGCAGCGCGTCGTCCGGCAGGGACCGGGCCTGGTCCAGTGCGTCCAGCCAGATCCGGGCCAGCCGGCGGACCGAGCGGCCACCGAAACCGGGGATGCCGAGCAGGGTGCGCTCGTCCTTCGGGTCGGCCTCGGCCGCGGCGACGATCGCCGAGTCGGGGAGCACCCGGCCCGGCGCGGAGTCACGGCGGGCGGCGATGCCGTCGCGGGCGTACCAGAGGGCACGGACCCGGGACTGGGCGCGCGCGCCCCGGACCCGGTGGATGCCGGAGGTGCGGCGCCAGGGGTCGGGGCGGACCCGGGGCGGACGGTCGGCGCTGGCCACCAGGGCGGCGAACTCCTCCGCGGCCCAGGCGGTCTTGCCCTGCTCGTCGAGTTCGGCGGCGAGCAGGTCACGCAGGTCGGTCAGCAGTTCGACGTCGAGGGCGGCGTAGGTGAGCCAGGACTCCGGAAGGGGACGGGTCGACCAGTCGGCCGCCGAGTGGTGCTTCTCCAGCGAGAACCCGAGCAGCTGCTCGGTGAGCGCGGCCAGGCCGACCCGCTCGAACCCGGCCAGCCGGGCGGCCAGCTCGGTGTCGAACAGCCGGCGCGGCTTCATGCCGATCTCGGCCAGGCAGGGCAGGTCCTGGCTGGCGGCGTGCAGCACCCATTCGGTGTCGGCCAGCGCGGCGTCCAGGGTGCGCAGGTCGTCCAGGGGCAGCGGATCGATGAGTACGGTGCCGGCTCCGGCGCGGCGCAATTGCACCAGGTACGCCCGTTGGGTGTACCGGTAACCGGAGGCGCGTTCGGCGTCGACGGCGACCGGGCCGGTGCCCGCCGCCATCCGGGCCACGATCTCGGCCAGTTCGTCGGAGCTCTCCACAGGAGCGGGGGTGCCGTCGCGGGGCGCGGTGAGGGGAACAGCCTCGGGACCGCCAGAACCAGGGTGGGGCGGCACGTCGCGCGGTCCGTCCCCCGCTGTTTCCGGCGCGTCCCGACGGCGCAGGGGTGTTTCGTCGGTCACTCCGTAACCGTACGGGGGTCACACCCTTGCCGTGCGCAGCCGGGGTGCGGCGCGCCGGATTCTCGATCTTCCAAGAGTCGTTCTCGATCTTCTGAAGCTTCAACCGTTGGGCGTTTCGGTCCGTATCACTCGATGCCGTGCCGAGACCACCGGGAGGCAGTGCCGCATGACCGCCGTTTTCGAGCCCTTCACCCCAGCCGGGGGAGCACGCCGCTCTGACGACCGGTACGACGACCGGTACCAGGACTACCAGCGCCCCGCTGACCCCTGGGCGGACCAGCAGCGGCCGGCCGACACCGGGGCCTGGCCGGAGCAGACCGGTGGCTGGACCGAGGAGCCGGCGTGGGCCGAGACGAGCTTCGCGCCGCCGCGGCAGTCCGGCGGCTGGCGCCAGGAGCAGCCGGCGGCGCAGCCCGCGCAGCCGGCCGCCGAGCCGAGCTGGCAGCAGCCCGCGGTGAGCCAGACCGGCGGTTGGCAGCAGCCCGCGGTGAACCAGACCGGCGGCTGGCAGCAGCCCGCCGTCGACCAGAACAGCGGCTGGCAGCAGCGTTTCTCCCCGGCCCCGCAGGCCGCGTACGCCGACGTCGCCACCCCGGCGCCCCGGTCGGCGGGCGGCAACCGGTACAAGCCGCTGATCGTCGGCGTGGCGGTGCTCGTGCTGGTGGTGCTGGGGTGGCAGTCGTACCGGATCGAGGCGGTGATCCGGAGCAGCACCGCCCTCGCCTCGGCGACGGCGACCGAGAAGGACCGCAGCGACGAGCTGGAGAAGGCGCTCACCAACGTCTTCGACCCGGAGGGCATCTCCGCGGCCGTGCTGCCCAGCGTCTTCCGGGTCCGGGCCGGCGACTTCACCGGCACCGCGTTCTCGGTCGGCGACCAGGCCGCCGACGGGCAGGCGAACCTGCTCACCAACTACCACGTCGTCGAGTCCGTCTGGACCGCCGGCGAGAAGACGGTCTCGCTGGAGCGCGGCAACACCCGGATCGACGCGACCATCGTCAAGGTCGCCGAGAACAAGGACCTCGCCCTGCTCAGCGCCCGCCAGGAGATCACCGGCCTGCCCGCGGCGACCGGCGACCCGAACCCGGGTCAGCAGGTGGTGGTGGTCGGCGCCCCGCTCGGCCTGGACGACACCGTCACCACCGGCGTGATCAGCGCGGTCCGCGACGATGACGACGACAACACGAACATCCAGTTCGACGCGCCGATCAACCCCGGTAACTCCGGCGGCCCGGTGGTCAACACCAGCAAGCAGGTGGTCGGCCTGGCCACCGCCAAGGCCCGGGACGCCGAGGGCATCGGCCTGGCCATCCCGATCAAGACGGCCTGCGACACCTTCGACGTCTGCTGATCCGCCGGGGCGTGACACGGCCGCCGGGCCGAGCGATCCCCACGCTCCCCGGCGGCCGCTCCGTGCCGGTTCCGCCCGGCCGCGCGGTGTCGCCGCGCGGTGTCTCCGTGCCGGTTTCGGCTGGCCGTGCGGTGTCTCCGTGCCGGTTTCGGCTGGTTAGCAGGGGTGTCTCAATGCCGCTGAGGCACCCCTGCGAACCAGCCGAGACGGTGGGCCGCGCTACGGCCGCAGCCCGTGATCCGGGGTCGCGCCCAGCCAGCCGGAGAGGGAGGCCACGCCCGGGGGCGGGAGGCCCGCCGTCGAGGCGAGCATGGTGCACCAGCCGGTGAGGTGGGCGGTCAGGTCCGCCGAGGTCGGGGTCCAGGAGGCGCGGACCTCGAGGTCCGCGGTGGGCGCCGGCCCGGCCAGCTCGCCGAAGCGGGTCGAGGCGGTCTGGGTGATGGTGCCGCCGATCGCGGTGTACGCCGCCGCGTGCTGCTCCAGCGCGTCGGTGAGCCAGGTCCAGGCGACGGCCGGGAGCAGCGGGTCGGAGGCCAGATCGTCCTCCAGCTCGGCGGTGACCAGCGTCACCAGGCGGATGTCGCCCCGCCAGGCCTCGTGGCCGGCCGGGTCGTGCAGCAGGATCAACCGTCCGCTGGCGACCTCGTCGCCGGAGCGTTGCACGGTGGCACTGAGAGCGAAGGAGTAGGGCGCGAGGCGCTGCGGCGCGGCGATCTCCTCGAGGAGGATCTCCGGTCGTGGCGAGTCCGCGCGTAACCCGGCGACGGCGCGGGTGAACGCCTCGGGGGGAGCGGAGGGGGACGCCATGGGGGAAGACTATGCCGATCTACCGCCCGGCCCCGCGTCGGCGCGCCGCCGGGCTCACTCACTCACGTGGCACCATGTGCCGGTGACCGTTCTCCAGGATTCTCCGTTCGTACGGGCGTGTCGCGGCCTCCCCGTACCCCACACTCCGGTCTGGTTCATGCGGCAGGCCGGGCGCTCGCTGCCCGAGTACCGCAAGGTACGCCAGGGGATCGGGATGCTGGAGTCGTGCCGCCGGCCCGACCTGGTCACCGAGATCACCCTCCAGCCGGTCCGCCGCCACGGCGTCGACGCCGCGATCTTCTACAGCGACATCGTGGTGCCGGTCGCCGCGGCCGGGATCGACCTGGACATCGTGCCCGGCACCGGCCCGGTCGTCGCCGAGCCGGTCCGCGCGGCCGCCGATCTGGAACGGCTGCGCCCGATCACCGTGGACGACGTGCCCTATGTCGACGAGGCGGTGCGCCTGCTCGTCGCCGAGCTCGGCGACACCCCGCTGATCGGGTTCGCCGGCGCGCCGTTCACGCTGGCCAGCTACCTGATCGAGGGTGGCCCGTCGCGGACGTACCTGAAGACCAAGGCGATGATGTACGGCGCCCCCGACCTGTGGAACGCGCTGCTCACCCGCCTCGCCGAGATCACCCTCTCCTTCCTGCGGGTGCAGGTGGCCGCCGGGGTCAGCGCGGTGCAGCTCTTCGACTCGTGGGCCGGCGCGCTCTCCGAGGCGGACTACCGGCGGTACGTGATGCCGCACTCGTCGGCGGTGCTGCGCGGGCTGCTCGACGCCGGGGTGCCGCGGATCCACTTCGGCGTCGGCACCGGTGTCCTGCTGGAGGCGATGGGCGAGGCCGGTGCGGACGTAGTCGGCGTCGACTGGCGTACCCCGCTGGACGTGGCGACGAAGCGGACCGGCCCGGACCGCGCGGTACAGGGCAACCTGGACCCGGCGATCCTCTTCGCGGGCTGGGACGTCGTCGAGCGCGAGGCCCGCCGGGTGGTCGAGCAGGGCCGCGCGGCACCGGGCCACGTGTTCAATCTCGGTCACGGCGTGATGCCCGAAACCGACCCCGAGATCCTCACCCGCCTCACCGCGTTCGTGCACGAAATCTCCGAGCGCTGAGCTGAGCTGATGGCCTCGCTGAGCTGATGGCCTCGCTGAGCTGATGGCCTCGCTCCGCTCGGCGGCATTTCGCCCCGGGAGGTCGTTGTCGAGGGCGCCGAAAACGGCCCCGCTTCGCTTGCCGTTTTCGGAGCCCTCGACCACGGCGGGCGG